>JAADIP010000248.1 GCA_013151275.1 Calditrichota bacterium
CGATGACAAAATTATTTTCCGAGGGAGGGATTCCGTTGCCGATACTGTCGATTCCGTAATCGTAAGCCACCAGAACGTAATAATAGGCTTTCCCGTTTTTTACGGTATTATCCACAAAGTAGTGCTGAATACCGCTTTCGTCGCCCAGATAGTAACCCGCGCCGTTAAGCAAGCCGTAGTCGGTAAATCCGTAGCGGTTATCGACAAGATCACACTGAAAGATGGGTTTGCGGAAAGTGGGCGTGCCGTAACCGTCGGTAACGACCATGGGATCGGACATCAACTTATCTGTCGCCCGGTACAATTTATATCCTTCAAAATCATTTTTGTTATCCAGAAACGGTTCGCGGGTAAACTGATCCGCGACGTTATCCCAGCTTAGAACCACCTTGCCGTCCATGGGCGTTGCAGTAAGCGAAGGCATCAGCGGCGGCTGGGCAAAGCGGTAGTCCGATTCGTAAATCTGCTGAACGATTTCCTTAAGCCGGAAGAGCGCCGGAGCCTTGTGATCCGCCGAATTCAATCCGGTTAAGGGATCGTAAGCGTAAAGATTAGCCATGGAAATTCGTTCTGTGCGACCCTTATACAAGGGGAATAATCCCGAAGCAAACTGCTCGATGAAATTCTGAGGATTCATCTGGGCATCGTCAAAAATGCCCTGAGTCAAACGCATAAAAAGCGATTTATCATCCTGCGGAGTTCCGGGACCGCCCGTGCCGGGAATCCATTCCAGCAGATAGCGGAACGAGGTCAAGCCCAGCATATCGGATTCGGTGACGTCGGTTACCGCAAAATTAGGCTCGCATCCCACGCCTTCTTTAAAATCCGGTTTGTGATTACCTTCGCCTTCGTCCGGACCGGTGTAATTCAGATCAAACGGTCCCACGCCGTCCAAGCCCACATCATCGCCGACTCTTTCTCCGGGCTCGACCCTCCAGACCATGGCTGCGCTGTCGAAATAGGCGTAAGTTCCGTTACCGTTGGCGTCGTAGCCGTCCTGCCAATCCTGATCTTCGTCGGCGTCCCAGTGTTCGCGCAAATCGCTCTCTTCCAGATTGTAGTATTGCAAAAAGGCGTACAAATCGGCAATGCCGTCCGTGGGACCCACCTTTGCCGTAGCCTGATTGTCGCGTTTTTCGTCAATAAGTCCGTCATTATCATTATCGATGCCGTCATAAGAGATGCCCGGACTTTCGAGATAGGCAAAGCCGTAAACGCCGGGTTCCCGTCCTCCGCCGATATCGGGGACTCCGTCAACATCCCACGAATAACACATATTCAAATCTTTATTGTAAAAAGCCACGTCATCGCCTAATCCTTCTCCGCCGCCGACCGCGTTATCCATCTCGTAACCGAAAAAGACTTCGGGAAGCGTGTATTCGGAAATATTGGCGACATTGTATTCGAAGAAAATGGCGTCAGCCGCCGCCGGATTGCTCCATTGAAAACCGCGCTGTTCAATTCGAATGCCGATGCCTCCCCAGGGGAATCCCTTTTGAACCGTGACGTCGGGATTTTTATCGCCGATCCGAATATCCTGCAAAATTTCACCGTTTGCTCCGTAAATGCGTCTCGGATAATAATACGCCTTTTTGTTGTTGGGATTGGTCGGCAGCCATTCCTGATCCTGCGCGTCGTTAACCACAATAAATATCTCCTGATCGGCTTTCATAATGCCGCGCCCGAAACGACCGTTCCATTCTCCCGCCCATTTTTTACCGTCTTTTGTGGGCCAGCCGTCCGGAGGCCAGGAATTTGGCAGATTGCTCATGGCGGGATATTCGTCCATGGGATTAAAATAACCGAACGGAGGGTACAGCGCCCATTCAACCGTACCGGCGGGATTTTTATCCATAAACTCGCGATAACTCGATTCAACAAAGTACAAGGTATCCAACGGCTCGCTGCCCGTGTAATTCCACGGTTCTTCGACGGGAATGGAATCGTTGCGCACAAATACCCGCGCGCCCACAAGCACCATAATTCCGTCGGTCATTTTAGTGCCTTCGTAAGTGTTGGGCCATTTCGACACATCGTAGCCGAGCTGACAACAATCGGAAAGCTCGGTTGTATTTCTGAAGAAAAGCAAAACCCGGTTTCCGGTCATCCATCCGTAACGTTCAGCCGAGGGATCTCCGGCTGGATCGTCCGGTCCGTCGTAAGGCTTTCCCTGCGCAAATAAACCGTTTGATAAAGAAAACATAACTATTAACAGCAAACCTGTTAAAAATATTTTTTTCATTTTTCCACTCTACCCTGTTATGTTTTTTTAACTTTAAGTCAATAAATTAAAACACAAATCCGATGGAATAAGAGTGCGTGCCGCCGAGGGTCGCCAAATCACGAAATGCGTAATCGATTTTCAGGGCTCTGTTGCCCAAAAAGTTCAGCTTTACCCCAAATCCCAGCGACAATCCGTACTGCGAATCGATCATAAACAGACCCTTGTAACCCGCGCGCAGACTGAATTCGCCGTAGGCGGGCACCACAAACGTATATTCCGCGCCGGCGTTAACGGATTCGCTGTTGTTGTTCGGGTGCATGGCGTCCAGGGCAAGGGTTAAACGCTGACGCTCGCTTTTGTAAGCGTAAGCGGAAACGCCAAGGCGCATAAGCAGGGGCAGCTCCCAGTCTTCCAGTTCAAAACGCACGGGAACATAAGGATAGTTGCCCTGTTCTTCGGGAGCGACATCCTTTGTTTGTTTTAAATCGAGTCCGTTATAAACCATTCGCGTTCCGTAATTGGAAATGCTCATTCCGATGTTCAGACCGTCGCCGGGTTTATCGCTCCAGGCAAAAAATCTGGTGTTTACAATCGCGCCGAGATCAAAGGCGACAGCCTGTCCGGTTTCGTGCCAGATGCGGGAATTAATGTACTTTACGCTGGCTCCGAACGAAAACCAGTCAACCAATCGCTTGCCGTAAGAAAGACTGAAAGCCATTTCCTGACCGTTGTACATTTCGCCGGTGCCTTCCTGCATATCCACGGTGGTCACCTCTTCGTCGCTGTAACCGGTGTAAATCAAACTTACGGCAAAGGTGCCCCAGATGGGTTTAACATAGCCGATCGAGACAAAGGACGTATTGATTCCCACAAACCAGGGTTGATACATTGCCATGGCTTCGCTTTGGCGCATAAATCCCAAGCCCGCCGGATTCCAGTAAACGCTGGTTAAATCGTTCACCGCGGCGGCGCTGGCATCGCCCATGGCATTCTCGCGGACGCCATAACCGATTTCCAGAAAATTGGCTGTGGTCGTTCCGACGCGATAGGGTTTTTGTGCGTAAACCATTGATTGAAGCAAAAAGATGAGCGCGATGATAATCGCCGTACTCCAAAAACTTATTCTTTTTGTCATGGTCAAAACCTCTGTTTTTAATTTTTCTTTTCCACCGTTCCCTTAAAACCGAATTCCCAGACCCAGCTTGACTTCTCTCGGCGTCGAGTACATTGCCGGATTACGAACGCTGTCGTAAATATCATTAAAATTGCTGCGGTAATTTTCGATCTGAAAAGGACGTATTATCGCCGTGTAAGCCCGTCCGGTTGTGGGATTAACGTACAGCTCATTCTTGCGGTCCAGTAAATTATAGACCAGCAAAAACAGACGCAGTTTGATGTCCTTCATTACCGTAAAATCGTAGTACGTCTTTAGATCAAGAGAAATGGTAGCCGGACGCTTTTCACCGTTAGGCGGAATATTTTGTTTGGACAGCGGGCTTTCGGAAATGGGGCTGTAGGTATAGGGCAAGCCCGAATTGAAATAGGTGATCAGCGTAGTCGCCCAGTGTTTTTGGCGGTAACCGAGACTAAAATTAAGCGTGTGACGTTGATCCCAGGCTAAGGGGGTTAAGCGTGAAATAGGATCGATGCTTTGTCCGAGCCGGTTAAAAGTGGAATTCGGATTGTCAGCCACTCCGCGGGTGTACTGCAGCGTGTAATTTAAAAAGAAGGAAATCGGACCCGAAAAATACTCGTATTTTAATTCCAGACCTTTTACGTTTCCGTAATCCTTATTGCTGTAAATGCCGTATTTGCGTCCCGAATAGGTGGTAACCACAATCGCCGTCTGCAAGTCGTAAATATCACGATAGTAAACGGAAATTTCGAGGCTCATGCCCGGCATCAATTCCTGCCATAATCCCATTTCATACTGCACAGTTCGTTCGGCTTTGATATTCGGATTTCCGTGAATCGTCTGGAAATCGCCCGTGGGAATAAGGAAGTAATGGTTTTGATACATTGCGTAAAGCGGGGGCATCTGAAAAAAGTGTCCGTAACTAAAATGCAAAACGGCTTTTTGGGCTAATGTGTAGGATAATCCGATCCGCGGACTGATTTGCGTTTGAGGTTTGGCTTTTTTGTATTCCGATTTGCGTTTGGCATCCTGCAAATTATCGGGATTTCGCGCATCCGTGGGATAGAGGGTGTTGGAATTGAAATAATCGTAGCGCAAGCCGAGATTAATTACAAGGTCTTCGAATTCCATTTTATCCTGAATATAACCCGAATATTCAAACGGTTCTTTGTGGTAGCTGTCGATCGAAGAATCGGGCAGGTATGACGGCTGATAGGGCGTGAATACGACCCGCTGCTTTAAGGAGTCATAATAAAATTGCTGATAAGAAGGGTCGCCCGTGCGCGCTCTTAAATCGCCGACATTCCCGGGCAGATTGTCAAGCTTGTGATAGGTGTAATCGGCGCCGAACTTAAAACTGTGATTTTTTGTGGCTTGCCAGGTAACGTCCAGTTTCAGATTGTAGTCTTTCAATTTTCGCGCATAACGACCTTTATCTTGCCCGCCGGTGGAAAAGCCGCCCACGCCGCGCGAATAACCGTCGGAAACATAGCGCGGATCAAACGGATCTTTGTAAAGATAATATCGAAAAAAGTTGTTAGTGTAAGACGCCTTTAAATCATAAAACATCTTATTGCTGAGCAGGTGGTTCATTTTGAATAAATAGAAATCGGTGTCTTCGTAATTGGTAACCCGTCCGTCCGGATTATATTTCATGCCGTGTGAATAGTTTTTCCACTTTTCACGATTCATATTGTACAACAGAGAGGTTTTGATGCGAGTGAACGGTTTGTAGGCGATTTTACCCATAAAAGACATGCTTTTACGAGTATTCATGGGAACATAAGCGTTATCGCCCGTGTGCTCGGAATAACAGTTAATGCCTTTTAAATAAGCGTCCCAGGGCGTTGTTATTCCCTGCAGCGGTTCGGGGCGCTGGATAAAATTGGAATAATTATCGGGCTCGAATCGCCGGATGCCGCTAAGGTGACCTTTCCGATCCTGCATACGGAAGTTGGCGAAAAAAGTCAGTTTATTGCCCCAAATAGGACCGTCCAATTGAATCTTAAAATCTTTATTGCGGTCGATTTCGGTGTCTTTCAGTCCGATAAACACATCCTTGTTAGGGGTGTAATAATTGGAGACATATCCGCTGAAACTGCCGTGAAACTCGGAACCTCCGTCCTTGGTAACCATGTTCACGATGCCGCTCATAGCCCGACCATATTCGGCGTTAAACGTGCCGGTAATAACCTCGAGATCCTGCACGGCTTCCGGTTCTATTTCCACGGAACTGCTGGTGCGCGTAAAGGTTTGGGTCGTTTGCACGCCGTCGATCATGTAAGAGACCTCTGTGCTGCGACCGCCGCGAAAGTGACCCTGAACGACGCCGGATTGCATTTGAATAACCTGAGCCATGTTTTCCACCGGCAGGGCTTTTATTTGATCCGAGGACACGTTTTTAATGGAGCCTGTCTGGTCTTTTTTAATGGCTGCGCGCTCGGCGACAACGATAATTTCCTCGCCTTCCATCACCGCTTCTTTTAATTGAACATCCAATCCGCTTGTACGGTTAATGGAAACCTGAACGCCTTGTATTACTTTGGTTTCGTATCCGATCATCTGCACGCGAACCGTGTATTTTCCCGGAGGTATGTTGATAATGTAGAATTCTCCGGAAAGATCGGTGGAAGCTCCCAAAGATGTTCCGTCGATGGTGATGTTAGCTCCGGGCAGAGGTTCGCCGCTGTTTTTATCGGTTACCCTGCCGGCGATTTTGCCCGCGGTTTGAGCAAACAGCAGGGAATTGAAGAGGAGGATGAATAAATAGGTAAAAAGACATGATCCGTTGAAAGATTTCCAGCGCATCGAAAAACTCCTATTTTGTTGACAATGCAACTTTTAACAAAAGTATGTTTTATTTGAAAACAAACTTAACACGATTCATTGTTCAAGTCAAATCATTATTCGTATTCCTTGCCTCACAAAAAGCAATTTATTATTCCCGAATTAGCGGCGAAAACGGGCGGTATTCGTCAGATTGAAATGGCGGGTAAGTACAGCCCGCCAATCGCCGATTTTTTTATTCGCAATGAAAACTAACCGAAATATCGCTAAATTCTACCGCGCTTCTTTCTTCTGAACTCTAAACCGGCAACCCGTATTCTTAAAGTTCCCTATCCCCACATTCAGCTGACGGAAAAACGCCGCCCGCTGAAAGCGAACGAAAATATCCCTAACCGTGTTTTACTCGCCAAAAATTATGTCCGATTCGTTCAGTCTCCAGCGGGTGTCAAAATAACCGGCAACTCTGATGCTCTTGTAGCCTTCGCTGTAAACGGAAGCCCGGAATATCATCAGGTCGGGATAGGCGTAGCCAGCATAAAGATAACGTTGAGTATTTGTGGCGCGCATTCCGCTGATTCCCGTTCCCGCCACCACGCCTATCGAGGCGATATCGCTGTCTTCGCGCGGATAAACAAACAAGGCGGCTAAATCTTTTCCCTCTATCTTACGTCCGCCGATCTGAATTTTACCCGACATTACCTGCACGGGACAATTCTTCAACAATACTTGCCAGGCGCTGTTGGTATTGGCGTTGCCGTACAAAATCACGTTTCGATCGGCGTATTTCTGCGGATCGAATTCCCTGTCGGTAATAATATCAATCGAGCCGTTGCCCTGATACCAAAAGACCTCGGCGTCGTATCGCGCTTTGGCGATAGCCCAGGCATTTTCTTCGCGGCTGCCGTTTGTGCCAACCACAAATACAACCCGATGCCGGAAAGCATCTTTTAATCCGCCGAAACGGTGAGGTCCCTTATCCTTTTTGGACCATTCGCCGCTTATTTGCCATTGCCCAGCCCTCTTTTCCAGAAAGACCGCCTCACGCGCAGGGAAATCAATTTGATCAATAATCTGTCCGTCAATATTAATCGAAAAGGGCTCTCCTTTGGTCAACGGCGCCAGGTCTATTTTAAGTCGGGCGACGTTTTCCGTGTTTCCCACAAACCGCCGCTTGCCGGGATCCACGCGAATGGAAATACGGCTGAAATCGAACGGCTTTTCCTGGGCAAAAATCGTAATCCATTGATCGGAAGCGGAGACTCCCGGACTGGCGGTTGTAAAATCGATTTGCCTGATCTGCTCTTTTGTCGGTCGGGCGTGACGGGCAAAGAAATCGAAAAGCGGCATCCAGTCCACGCAGTCCGCGCCCGGTTCGTCGCTGCGATCCCACCAGTGTCCCGCGCCCGCTTCTTCGTGATACACAAAGTCTTTATGCCCGATCTTTTTCAGCACCTCCGCCATTTTGCGCGATTGTTGTACCGGTACGTTTTTATCGGAGTCGCCGTGAATGATGTACACGCCTAATTGTTTGTAATTTTCGGCTAATTTGAGGGTTCGGCTGGGAGAAGCCGCACGCATGAGCATTTTTTCGAGAGGACTCTGCGCGCGCCCGGTATCCCGAATAGCGTAAGAAAAAAAGCTGATCCATCCCGCGCTTGGTCCGATGGCGGCAAACTGATCCGGAAAGGTCGCCCCGAGATGCCAGGTTCCGTGTCCGCCCATGGAATGCCCGGTCAGGTAAATCCGTGCGGGATCTATCTTTAGTTGTTTTTTTACGAGATTCAACACTTCCAGGGCGTCCAGTCTTCCCCAGTCTTCCCAGTCGTAGCCAAAGGGTCTTCGGTTGGTGGGAGCGACAATGTGTCCCCATTTTTTGGGATAGTACGCTCCGGCTTGATTGAGGGCTTCCACATTTGCGCCGTGAACCGAAAAGAACAGCGCTTTGGGCTTGCCGTCATCGGTCAGGGCGGGATTTAAGGCGTAATATTGAACGCTGCCGTCAATCTCACTGATGTAGGTGTGTTTCTGGACGGCATCGGGAGCGACCACCCGAAGCTCAATATTCTCCTCGGTCAAAACAGCGCCATTCCGTTTCAGGTACAACTTCAGCGTTTTTGAACCGGTTTCCGCAGGAGCCTTTCCTTTAATAAAAAAGGCGACTTTGCGAACCGAATAGGGCTGAATGACGGGAACGACGGT
>JAADIP010000210.1 GCA_013151275.1 Calditrichota bacterium
GAACGACGGATGTAACGGGCTCGATTCAATTGCCGGAAGGCGTTGAAATGGTAATGCCCGGCGACAACGTTACGATAGACGTTGAATTGCATAAAGAGATAGCTCTTGAAAAGGAGCTGCGGTTTGCGATTCGTGAAGGCGGACGCACGGTAGGTGCGGGTGTTGTTACAGAAATTATTGAATAGTAAAGGTTAAGAGCCGTGAGAGATATAATTACGCTCGAATGTACGGAGTGCAAGAGTCGAAATTACACAACAACCAAAAATAAGCGCAAACACAGCGGACGTGTTGAATTCAAGAAGTTTTGTCCGCGTTGTAATGCACGCACTCCGCATAAGGAGACAAGATAAATTTCATCAGCTAGGCGTGTAGCTCAATTGGCTAGAGCACTGGTCTCCAAAACCAGGGGTTGGGGGTTCGAGTCCCTCCACGCCTGCTGATTTTTTTTGAGTTAATGGAGTAAAGACTAGGGATGTTTAAAAAAGTCAAAAAATTCTTAGACGAGGTTAAGGTGGAAATGAGCAAGGTTTCCTGGCCCACGCATCAGGAGCTGGTAAATTCCACCATAATCGTAGTGGTTGTCAGTTTGCTTTTTACGGTATTTATCTTTACTGCCGATTTAATTATAGCCCAGGTGGTTAAGATATTTTATTAATGTTTGACGAGGTTGGTAGCAAAGTGAGCGAAAAAAAGTGGTACGCACTGAGGGTCTATTCCGGAAAGGAAGCCCGGGCGAAGGCTCATATCGAGCACGAAATCAAGATACAGGGTATCAAAGATAAGGTCGGGCATATAATTATTCCCTCGGAAAACATTATTGAAATGAAGGACGGAAAGAAACGGGTGAAAAATCGCGTGTTCTTCCCTGGTTATATGTTGATAGAAATGGTTATGGATAATCAGACGAAACATATAATCGAAAACGCGCCTGGGGTTGTTAGTTTTGTGGGTCCTAAAAGTCAGCCGACTCCTTTAAGGGATTCGGAAGTGAAATCGATTCTGAGTAAAATTGAACGGAGCAGGGAAACACAGGTCAAGGGAAAGGTGTCGGTTCCGTTTAAGGTCGGCGATCCCATACGTGTAATTGACGGTCCTTTCAATGATTTTACGGGATTCGTGGAAGAGATTAACGAAGAAAAGAACAAGGTGAAGGTAAATATAAGTATTTTTGGAAGACCGACCCCTGTTGAGTTGGATTTCCTTCAAGTTGAGCTGGAAAAATAATAAATGAGGTTAAGCAGATATGGCAAAGAAAGTAATCGGTAAAATTAAATTACAGATTCCCGCTGGACAGGCTAAACCGTCACCTCCTGTTGGTCCCGCGTTGGGTCAGCACGGCGTTAATATAATGGAATTCTGTAAGGCTTTTAATGCCCAGACTCAGGATAAAGCCGGATACGTGATTCCGGTAGAAATAACTGTTTTTGCGGATCGTTCATTTACTTTTATTACAAAGACACCGCCGGCATCGGATTTGTTGTTAAAAGAAGCGAAATTGGATAAAGGTTCCGGCGAGCCAAATACCCTGAAGGTCGGAAAAGTGACTAAAGACCAAGTTCGTAAAATAGCAGAGATTAAGATGCCTGATTTAAATGCTTCGGACATTGAAGCTGCCATGCGCATGATCGAAGGAACAGCGCGTAGTATGGGTATAGTTGTGGAATAAAAAGTCCAAAAATTTTAGATGGGGTAATAATGAAGCGAAGTAAACGTTATCGCGAGCTCATCGCCAAAGTTGACAGAGATAAAGAATATAGCATCGAAGAAGCCGTACGACTTTTAAAATCTGTTGCAACCGCCAAATTTGATGAAACCGTGGAAATTGCAATGAGGCTCGGCGTCGATCCCCGGCATGCGGATCAAATGGTCAGGGGAACGGTTGTGCTGCCGCACGGAACGGGCAAGAATGTCCGCGTATTGGTCTTTGCCAAGGGCGAAAAGGTGCAGGAGGCTCTGGATGCCGGCGCTGATTATGCGGGCTTGGAAGAATACGTAGAGCAAATTACCAAAGGGTGGTTGGATTTTGATGTGGCGGTAGCCACGCCGGATGTGATGAGCAAGGTCGGACGCCTCGGGCGAATTCTTGGGGCGCGGGGACTGATGCCCAACCCCAAAAGCGGTACGGTGACCATGAATGTGGCGCAAGCCGTAAAAGAGATTAAAGCCGGAAAAATCGATTTCCGTGTGGATAAAACGGGAATTGTACACAGCGGAATTGCAAAGGTCTCTTTTGATGACGAGAAAATCATTGAGAATATCAAGACTTTTGTAAACGCCATTATCCGTCTGAAACCGGCGACGGCAAAGGGTACGTACTTGAGATCCATTGCAATTTCCAGTACGATGGGTCCCGGCATTTTTATCGATCGCAATGCATCGACATATTCAATTTAAGAAAAGTAAGGATCGACAAATGGCAACACCTAAAAAAATTGCAATTGTTGAGGAATATACGGAAAAGTTCAAGCAAGCCAAGTGTATCTATCTTACAGATTACACCGGCATTAATGTAGAGCTGGTAAATGACCTGCGAAAGAAGTTTCGTGAAGCCAATGTGGAATACAAAGTTTTAAAGAACAGATTGGTTAAAATCTCCTTGCATAATGCCGGAATCGAAGGCATGGATCCTTATTTAAAGGGCGTAAATTCTTTTGTGATTGGTTATGACGATCCGATTATTCCGGTAAAAATTGTTAAGGAATTCAATAAAAAAACTAAGTTATTAAATTTGAAAGCCGCGTATTTTGAAGGTCGCGTTTTTGGAGCCGAGGACGCTCAAAAATTAGCCGACCTGCCGTCTCGCGAAGTATTGCTTAGTCAGTTTGTGGGCTTGTTGCAGGCGCCGATGTCCAAATTGGTCGCTACCTTACAGGCTCCCATGCAAAAATTTGCTGGATTATTAGAATCTTTAAAAGAGAAAAAACAAGAGGCATAAATTTTGAATTTGGAGGTAAACGATGGCAGACGTGACAAGAAGTGACGTTCTTGAGTATCTCGAAAAAGCTTCGATGCTTGAAATCTCCGAACTTATTAAAGAGATCGAAGAGAAATTCGGAGTAACCGCCGCTGCACCCGTAGCTGTAGCTGCTGGACCTGCACCTGCTGCCGGCGCCGCAGAAGCTGCTGAAGAAAAAACTGAATTTGACGTAGTACTCAATTCGCCCGGCGAAAAGAAGATTCAGGTTATCAAAGTAGTTCGTGCGATCACCGGTTTGGGTTTAAAAGAAGCCAAGGAATTGGTTGACAGCGCTCCCAAGGCAATCAAGGAAGCTGTGTCCCAGGCTGAAGCGGAAGATATCAAGAAACAGATCGAAGAAGTTGGCGGAGTAGTCGAAATTAAATAATTGTAGAGACGTTTCAAAGCAAGAGGTAATACCTTTGAAAGGTAAAGAAAAAATCAAACGTCACTCTTTTGCGCGAATTCCGCAAGTAATTGATTACCCGAATTTATTAGAAGTACAGCTTAAATCCTTTCAGGATTTTCTTCAGGACGACGTACAGCCTGAAAAGCGCAAGAATCAAGGATTGCAAGCTGTATTCAACAGCGTGTTTCCTATTAGCGACAGCGCGGGTAATTACGAATTACAATTTGTGGAATATTATTTGGATAAACCCAAATACAGCGAGCGCGAATGCCAGGAGCGCGGTGTAAGTTACGCCGTTCCCCTTAAGGCAAAAATGCGTCTCGCGATAAAAGACGTGACGGGCGAAACCGATAATTTCACAGAATTTATCGAACAAGACGTGTATCTCGGGAACATGCCGTACATGACATCCCGAGGTACCTTTATTATTAACGGCGCCGAACGGGTAATTGTAAGTCAGTTGCACCGTTCGCCCGGCGTATTCTTTTCGGATACGTTGCATCCTAACGGAACGCCTATTTATTCCGCTCGAATTATTCCTTTTCGCGGTTCCTGGGTCGAATTTACAACTGATGTGAACGACGTGATGTTCGTTTACATCGATCGTAAAAAGAAATTCCCGGTGACCATGCTTTTGCGCGCAATCGGATTCAGTACGGTTGAAGATATCGTTAACGCGTTTGAAGTTACCGAAGAAGTTGAAATTGAGCTGGACAAATTCCCCTATCTCATCGGACAAATGTTGGCGGCTGACGTCGTTGATTTTTCCACCGGCGAAGTGGTTGCGGAACAGGGCAAGGACATCACTCAGGAATTATTGAATCAGTGTCTTGAACTCGGCATTACCAAGGTAAAAATAGTAAGACCTTCGGATGTGAATTCGTCCAATCTGATTCTGAATACCCTGCGTAAAGACAGCGCTAAAACTGATGCCGACGCTATTGAGGCGATCTATCGTCAGTTAAGATCCGGCGATCCGCCGGACATCGATACGGCTCGCAGTCTGATCGAACGCATGTTCTTTAATGAAAAGCGATACGACCTGGGTTCCGTGGGACGTTACAGAATCAATAAAAAACTGAATCTGGATATTCCTTACGACGTTACCGTCCTCACCAGAGAAGATATCATCGCTATTTTGAAATATTTGATCGGAATGCGCGAGGGAGTTAATCCTTCGGATGATATCGACCATTTGGGAAATCGACGGGTTCGTACCGTCGGCGAGCAATTGTCGTCGCAGTTCAGCGTCGGTTTTGCGCGTATGGCGCGTACCATTAAAGAACGTATGAATATCGGCGACGCGGAAAAACTGACTCCGCAGGATCTGGTTAACGCGCGGACAATTTCTTCCGTAATCAACACGTTTTTCGGAACTTCGCAGTTATCGCAATTTATGGATCAAACCAATCCGCTGGCGGAGTTGACTCATAAACGACGCCTTTCCGCTCTCGGTCCCGGCGGTTTAACCCGTGAAAGAGCGGGATTCGAGGTTCGCGACGTTCATTACACGCATTACGGTCGATTGTGTCCCATCGAAACGCCGGAAGGTCCGAATATCGGTTTGATCTCTTCGTTGTGCGTTCATGCGCGGATTAATGATTTCGGGTTCATCGAAACTCCGTACCGCAAGGTGGTTAAAGGCAAGGTTACCGATCAAATCGAATATCTTTCCGCGACCGAAGAAGATTCCTTTACCATTGCCCAGGTGAACGCGCCCATTGACGAAAAAGGCAATTTTATTAATGATCGTGTAAAGGCGCGCAGAAAGGGTGATTTTCCCGTTGTGCCGCCCGAGCAAGTGGAATTTATGGATGTCGCCACAAATCAAATCGTTTCACCGGCAGCTTCATTAATTCCCTTTCTGGAACATGACGATGCTAACCGCGCTTTGATGGGTTCTAACATGCAACGCCAGGCAGTGCCTCTGCTCATTCCCAAAGCTCCTATTGTAGGAACGGGAATGGAAGGGAAAGTTGCCCGCGATTCCGGAACTCTGGTAATTGCCGAAGAAGACGGCGTTGTGGATTACGTTGACGCGGAAAAAATTATCATTAAAATGGATACGCCTCCGCAGCCGAAAACCGGAAAAGAACGATTGCTCGATTTAAGCGATTGCAAAGAGTATCGACTGCTTAAGTTTATCCGAACCAATCAGGACACGGTAATAAATCAACGTCCTTTAGTGGAAAAAGGACAGCGGGTTAAAAAAGGCGATATTCTTGCCGATGGTTGCGCCACCGATCAAGGTGAATTGGCGTTGGGACAGAATGTGCTGGTTGCCTTTATGCCCTGGAACGGATATAATTTTGAAGACGCCATTATTGTAAGCGACCGGATTGTCCGCGACGATGTTTACACATCCATTCATATTCAGGAATTTGAATTACAGGTTCGCGATACCAAGCGCGGCGAAGAAGAGTTAACGCGCGAAATTCCGAATGTGAGCGAAGAGGCTACCAAGGATCTGGATGAAAACGGAATAGTCCGCGTCGGTGCCGAAGTAAAGGCAGGCGATATTTTAATAGGTAAGGTAACTCCCAAGGGAGAAACCGATCCCACTCCGGAAGAAAAGTTGTTAAAGGCGATTTTCGGCAATAAAGCCGGCGATGTTAAAGACGCTTCGTTGAAGGCGCCTCCGGGAATGCACGGCGTTGTTGTGGCAACGCGACTCTTCTCCAGAAAAAAGAAGAGCGCCCAGGAGAAAAAGGAAGAGAAAAAGCTGATCGAAAAAATTGATCAGAGCGGCGAAAAACGTAAAAAAGCCGTTGAAAGAAAATTAGCTCAGCGCCTGGGTGAACAGTTCAAAGGAATGAAAACCGTTGGTATCCGCTTTGTGGACGGAAAAGTAGCCATTAAAGCCAATTCGGTGATTAACGAAAATTCGTTTAGCAAAATCGATGTAAAAAGCCTGGATATCAACATTACCTGGTTCGAAGAAGACCCGAAAAACACCTTTGTACGAGAATTGTATTCCGATTACAGAAAAGTACTGCAAGATATTGAAAACGATATAAAGCGTGAAAAACACAAATTGGTTGTCGGAGATGAGCTGCCTCCGGGTATCACGCAATTGGCAAAAGTTTATGTGGCTGAAAAACGCAAGTTGGCTGTAGGCGATAAAATGGCTGGTCGCCATGGGAACAAGGGAGTTATTTCCAAGGTCGTCCCCATGGAAGATATGCCGTTTCTGGAGGATGGCACCCCGGTTGACATCGTGCTGAATCCTTTAGGCGTGCCTTCTCGTATGAATCTCGGACAGATTTTTGAAACTACTTTAGGTTGGGCAGGTTTCAGACTTAAAAAACACTACGCTACTCCGGTTTTCGACGGCGCCGATTACGAAGACTTGTTAAATGAATTGGAAAAAGCCAGTCTTCCCAAATCGGGTAAGGTAAAACTTTACGACGGTCGTTCGGGAGAGGTTTTTGATCAGGAAGTAACGGTCGGTATCATCTACATGCTGAAACTCTCTCATCTGGTTGACGATAAAATCCATGCCCGTTCCATCGGACCTTATTCTCTGATAACTCAACAGCCGTTGGGTGGTAAGGCTCAGTTCGGCGGGCAGCGTTTCGGAGAGATGGAGGTATGGGCGCTCGAAGCTTACGGCGCAGCCTATACCCTGCAAGAGATACTGACGGTTAAAAGCGACGATGTTACCGGTCGGTCAAAAACGTACGAGGCTATTGTAAAAGGCGAAAACTTGCCGGATCCGGGTATCCCCGAATCGTTCAACGTGTTGATCCGGGAGTTACAGGGTTTGGCGTTAAAAGTTCGCCTTGAATAAAGAAGGCTATCCTTAGCTTTTGCCTCTCGTGGTCTATCTACGGGAGGCTTTTGTTTGCTTTTAAACCCGTAGTTTAAACAACTATGCAGGTTTAAAAAAGAAACTTAGAATAGGAGTAGTAATTTTGAACATTCGTAGAGGTCCAAATAAGTTTAGTAAAATTATTATCAGTTTGGCTTCGCCGAACGATATTTTGGAACAATCCTACGGCGAAGTTACCAAACCGGAGACGATAAATTATCGTTCTTTTAAACCGGAAAAAGACGGACTTTTTTGCGAGAAGATTTTTGGCCCGGTTAAAGACTGGGAATGCCATTGTGGTAAATATAAAAGAATTCGATATAAAGGTATTATCTGCGACCGCTGTGGTGTGGAAGTGACACAAAAAAAGGTTCGCCGCGAGCGAATGGGTCACATTTCTCTTGCCGTTCCTGTGGTCCATATCTGGTTTTATAAATCATTACCGTCAAAAATAGGCTATCTCCTGGATATGTCGCCTAAAGATCTGGAAAAGGTCATCTATTACGAAAACTATATTGTTATCAATCCGGGAAAAAGCAATTTAAAATTCAAACAACTGATTTCGGAAGAAGAGTATTTTACGCAGCTTGACGAACACGGCGAATTGAACGAAGAACTTGCCGACGACGATCCCAATAAATTTGTCGCTAAAATCGGCGGCGAAGCCATTCATCACATGCTTAAAATGCTTAACGTCGAAGACCTGGCAGTAGAACTCAGAAAAATAATTCGCTCGGAAGTTTCGGAGCAGAAAAAACAGGATGCCCTAAAGCGTCTTAAAGTGGTGGAATCTTTTCGCTCCCGTGAAAAGAATCTGGAATACCGCAATAAACCGGAATGGATGGTTCTCGATGTGATCCCCGTGATTCCGCCCGAATTGCGTCCCCTGGTTCCGCTGGAAGGCGGAAGATTTGCCACCAGCGATTTGAACGATCTTTACCGAAGAGTCATTATTCGGAATAATCGTCTTAAAAAACTGTTGGAAATCAAAGCGCCGGAAGTCATTTTGCGCAATGAAAAACGTATGCTGCAGGAAGCCGTGGATTCGCTGTTCGATAATTCAAAACGTACCACGGCAATGCGTTCCGACGGCGATCGTCCGCTTAAATCTCTTTCCGATATGTTAAAAGGAAAAAAGCAGGGACGATTCCGCCAGAATTTGCTTGGTAAACGCGTCGATTATTCCGGACGTTCGGTGATTGTTGTGGGACCCGAGCTGAAACTGCACGAGTGCGGACTTCCCAAAGAAATGGCTATTGAGCTGTTTAAACCGTTTATTATCAGAAAATTGGTCGAACGTCGATTTGTTAAAACGGTAAAGAGCGCTAAAAAATTGGTTGAAAGAAAAGGACCCGAAGTCTGGGATATTCTCGAAGAAATTATCGACGATCATCCTGTGATGCTGAACCGTGCGCCGACGTTGCACCGTTTGGGTATTCAGGCGTTCCAGCCGGTTCTTATCGAAGGAAAAGCGATTCAAATTCATCCGCTGGTCTGCGCTGCTTTTAACGCAGATTTTGACGGCGACCAGATGGCTGTGCACATTCCGCTTTCTTATGAAGCTCAGGTGGAAACCAAGCTGTTGATGCTTTCCAGCCATAACATTCTTTCGCCGTCCAGCGGCGTACCGATTGCCGTACCGAGTCAGGATATTGTACTCGGATGTTATTATCTGACAAAACGTATGCCCGGCAGCAAAGGCGAAGGAATGGTTTTCGCTTCTTCGGAAGAAGCCATTGCCGCATATAACAGCGGTAAGGTGGCATTGCACGCCGCGGTAAAAGTTCGCATCGAGGGTAAAACAATCGATACTACCATCGGTCGCGTAATTTTTAATCAGATTGTGCCCAAAGAAATCGGCTTTGTTAACGAGCTGCTTTCCAAACGGACGATCTCGAATATCATAAGTACCTGTTATCGCAAATTAGGCAATAAAGTTGCCGCGGATTTTCTCGACGAGCTTAAGGCTCTCGGATTTGCTTACGCAACGCGCTCCGGCGCTTCCATCGGGTTGGATGATATCATAATCGCGCCCGAAAAAGGAATGTTTGTGGATGTGGCTCAGAAAGAAGTTGATGAAATACAGATGCTCTACGAGCACGGCGTTATTACCGACGGAGAGCGTTACAATAAAATTATTGATATTTGGACCAAGGTAACCGCCGACGTTGCGGAAGCCATGTTCCAGAGGCTGCGCCGCGATAAAAACGGTTTTAATCCGTTGTACATGATGTCCGATTCCGGCGCTCGCGGCAGCAAAGAGCAGATCCGTCAGTTGGCGGGTATGCGCGGTTTGATGGCAAAACCGCAAAAATCTCTGACGGGACAAACCGGCGAAATTATCGAAAACCCGATTACCGCTAACTTCTTTGAAGGATTGTCGGTTATCGAATATTTTATTTCGACGCACGGCGCGCGTAAAGGTTTGGCGGATACCGCTTTGAAAACTGCGGATGCCGGTTATTTGACGCGTCGTCTGGTCGATGTGGCTCAGGATGTCATTGTTACGGAATACGATTGCGGCACTATTTTGGGTCAGGACATCACCGACCTTAAAGAAGGCGAAGAGATAATCGAACCTTTAGCCGACCGTGTATTGGGACGCGTGCTTGCAGCCGATATCATCGATCCTGTTTCAAACGAGGTTGTCGCCAAGCGCGGCGAATTAATAGAAGAAGCTATTGCGGACAAAATAAATAATTCGTCCATTGAAGTAGTGCGGGTTCGTACGGAGCTGACATGCGAATCCAAACAGGGCGTTTGCGTATTGTGCTATGGCAGAAATATGGCGACCGGCGAATTGGTCGATGTTGGCGAAGCCGTCGGCGTAATGGCTGCTCAAAGTATCGGCGAGCCGGGAACTCAGTTAACTCTGCGTACCTTCCACATCGGCGGTACCGCGGCGCGTATCGCATCCGAATCTGACATCACGACTAAGGTGGACGGCAAGGTTAAGTTTAGCAGTATGCGCACGGTACTGAACAAACAAGGCGAACCGGTTGTCACAGGAAGAAACGGAAAAATCGAAATACTTGACAGCGACGATCGCATGATCGCTTCTTACAACACGCCTTACGGCGCAAAGCTGAAAATAAAAGACGGTCAACACGTTAAAAAGGGCGAAGTACTCTATATCACCGATCCGTATTCTTCGGTTATTATCACCGAAACCAGCGGTCGCGTGCAGTTCGAGGATATTATCGAAAATATTACCTATCGCGAAGAGCTTGACGAGCAGACCGGTCGTAAGCAGCGTGTGATTGTCGAATCGAAAAACAAGAACCTTAACCCGCATATCTTTATTGTTGATGAAGCGGGTGAAAAGCTCAATCAATATTTTGTTCCCGTGAAGGGGTTCTTGCAGGTTAATAACGGCGATGAAGTTTACGCCGGCGATATTTTGGTGAAAATACCGAGAGAAATCGGTAAAACGCGCGATATTACGGGCGGTTTGCCGCGGGTAGCGGAGCTGTTCGAAGCGCGTCAGCCAAAAGAAAAAGCAATCGTCAGCGAAATCGACGGATATGTTAAATTCGGAAGCATTAAACGCGGTATTCGCGAAGTGATCATTGAATCGGATCTGGAAACAAAAAAATATTCCATCCCGCACGGAATGCACATTCTTGTTCATGAGAACGACTTTGTGCGCGCCGGTGAGCGATTGACCGACGGAGCCATTGCGCCCGACGATATTCTGCGCATTCAGGGACCCGCCAAAGTGCAGGAATATCTGGTGAATGAAATTCAGGAAGTTTACCGTTTGCAGGGTGTGAAGATTAATGACAAACACATCGGAATTATTGTTCGTCAGATGCTGAAAAAGATTCAGGTGGTTGATCCCGGCGATACGAACTTTTTACCAGGCGATCAGGTTTACAAAAGCGACTTTTTTGAAGAAAACGCCAAAATCGCCAACAAATTGGTAGTAACCGATCCCGGCGACAGTCTGTTCCGCGAGGGTTCCATTACCGACAAGAAAACGGTTGAACTGATCAACAAGGATCTGAAAAAAGCGAAGAAGAAACCTGTTAAATTCCGTAAAGCTAAGCCGGCTACTTTCAGCCCGATACTGTTGGGCATTACGCAGGCTGCGCTGACCACAAAGAGTTTTATCTCCGCGGCTTCGTTCCAGGAAACGACTCAGGTTCTTACCGAAGCGGCTATTTCCGGCAAGGAAGACGAGTTGATCGGTCTGAAAGAGAATGTGATTATGGGACATTTGATTCCCGCCGGCACCGGAATGCGCATGTACGATAATGCTTTGGTTGAGGTCGAAGAAGAAGAGCAAGAGAAAGAGGAAGAAGGCGAGAAAACGGAAGAGCAGATATCGACCGAGGATGCGGAACAAAGTTTAAAAGATCAGGAAAAAGTGGAAAAATAAGTTTGCTATCAAAATTAAAAAATATTAAATTATAAGTCTGTAACTTTTTTTGGAGGATGTCTTGCCAACGATTAATCAATTGGTTCGCAAGGGACGCAAAGTTGTTGAAAAGAAAACGAAAGCGCCGGCTTTAACCGGATGTCCGCAGCGTCGCGGAGTGTGTACGCGTGTCTATACGACAACGCCGAAAAAACCGAATTCCGCGTTGCGTAAAGTAGCTCGTGTTCGTCTGACTAATGGGTTTGAAGTTACGGCTTACATCCCTGGTGAAGGACACAATCTTCAGGAGCACTCGATTGTTTTGATTCGCGGTGGTCGTGTTAAGGACTTGCCGGGTGTTCGTTATCACATCGTGCGCGGCACGCTTGATGCCAGCGGTGTGGAAGATCGTAAACAAGGAAGATCAAAATACGGTACAAAGAAACCTAAAAGTTAACAGGTTGGGTTGGAGAGAAAATGCGTAGAAGAAGACCGCCAAAACGAAGAATTTTACCGGATCCGAAATACAAAGATATCGTGGTTGCGAAATTCATCAATAATTTGATGATGGAAGGAAAAAAGAGCGTAGCCGAAAAGATTTTTTATTCGGCGATGGATCTGGTTGAACAACAATTGAAAAAAGATCCTTTGGAAGTGTTTAAAAAAGCAATGGAAAATGTGGCTCCGATTCTTGAGGTAAAATCCCGTCGTGTGGGCGGAGCTACTTACCAGGTGCCTGTTGAAGTTCGCGCCGATAGGCGTCAGGCTCTGGCTATCAGGTGGCTTATTCAATATTCTCGCGCTCGTAACGAGCGGACAATGGCTGGCAAATTAGCCAATGAATTTATAGCTGCATATAAAGGTGAAGGCGCTTCGGTTAAGAAGCGTGAAGATACTCATAAAATGGCTGAAGCGAACAAGGCATTCGCGCACTTTAGATGGTAGGAGTGATTTCCTGAAATGGCGAAGAAACCGTTTGACAAGTCCAGAATACGGAATATAGGGATTATGGCGCATATCGATGCCGGTAAAACCACCACCACGGAACGAATTTTGTTCTACACCGGGCGCTTGCACCGCATGGGTGAAGTGCATGACGGCGCGGCTACGATGGATTGGATGGAACAGGAAAAAGAACGCGGTATCACAATTACTTCCGCGGCTACCACGGTAAAATGGCACGATTCCGAAATCAATATCATCGATACGCCGGGTCATGTGGATTTTACTGTTGAAGTCGAACGGTCTTTGCGCGTATTGGACGGTGCGGTTGCTCTGTTTTGCGCCGTAGGAGGCGTTGAGCCCCAATCCGAAACCGTATGGAGACAGGCGGACAAATACAATGTGCCGAGAATTGCTTTCGTAAATAAAATGGACCGCGTCGGCGCCGATTTCTTTAATGTTCTGGATATGATGAGAAAACGGCTGGGCGCCAATCCGCTTCCCTTGCAAATTCCCATCGGCGAGGGCGATCTGTTTACCGGTCTGGTCGATCTGGTGGAAATGAAAGCGATTTTGTACAACGAGAGTTCTTTGGGAAAACTTTATGAGGAAGCGGAAATTCCGAAAGGACTGATTGATAAGGTAAACGAGTGCCGTACCAATATTCTTGAAGCGGTTGCGGATTATGATGAAGCATTAATGATAAAATACCTCGAAAACGAAGATATCACGGTTCGGGAATTAAAAAACGCCATACGCAAAGCGACTATAGACGGAAAAATTACTCCCGTATTTTGCGGCTCCGCTTTTAAAAACAAAGGCATTCAAAGATTAATGGACGGCATTGTCGATTATCTGCCTTCGCCTTTGGACAAAGGAGCCGTTAAAGGCATCAACCCGAAAACGGGCGAGGAAATTTTAAGAAAGCCAAAAGATGACGCTCCGTTTTCTGCTCTGGCTTTTAAAATTCAGGCAGACCCTTACGTGGGACGGCTGACTTATGTCCGGGTCTATTCCGGACAATTAAACAGCGGTTCTTATGTTTATAATACAACAAGCGATAAAAAAGAGCGTGTTGCTCGAATATTAAGAATGCATGCCAATCATCGCGAAGATATCGATGTGGCGCGGGCAGGTGATATTGTCGCCATTGTCGGACTAAAACATACCAAAACCGGCGACACGTTGTGCGATCCGAAGCATACTATTTTATTGGAATCAATGAATTTTCCTGAACCGGTAATTTCCGTAGCAGTGGAACCGAAGACAAAAGCGGATCAGGATAAACTGAGCCAATCGCTCATGAAATTAAGCGACGAAGACCCCACCTTCCGCATCCGTACCGATGAAGAAACCGGACAAACGATTATCAGCGGAATGGGCGAGTTGCATCTTGAAATTATTGTTGACCGCTTGCTGCGCGAATTTAAGGTCGGCGCAAGTATCGGCGAGCCGCAGGTTGCCTACAAGGAAACAATTACCAAAAAGGTTGAAGCCGAAGGTAAGTTTATCCGGCAATCCGGCGGACGCGGACAGTACGGACACGTTAAAATTGAAATGGAACCCAACGAACCGGGTAAAGGATTCGAATTTGTGGATGGCATTGTCGGCGGCGTGATTCCGCGAGAATTTATTCCGGCGGTAAAAGCGGGAATTCAGGAAGCGATGAAAAACGGCGTGCTGGCTGGTTATCCGGTGGAAGACGTTAAGATTCGTTTGTTCGACGGCTCCTATCACGATGTCGATTCAAGCGAAATGGCTTTTAAAATCGCCGGTTCTATCGCCTTTCAAGAAGGCGCAAAAAAAGCAAACCCTGTTTTACTGGAACCGATTTTCAGCATCGAAATTGTTGTTCCGGAAGAGTATTTAGGCGATGTTATTGGGGATTTGAATTCCCGCAGAGGCAAGATATCCGGTATCTTGCCGAGGAAGGACGCTCAGGTTGTTTCGGGAATGGTTCCCTTGTCCGAAATGTTTGGCTATGCCACCCAGTTGCGCTCTATAACACAGGGTCGGGCAATCTACACCATGCAGTTTTCTCATTATGAAAAAGTGCCTGAACAGATTGCCAAAGAGATAATCGAAAAGGGTGGTAAGTAAGAGATTTTTAAAAATCCTGGAGGCAAAAATGGCAAAAGAAAAATTCGAGCGTAAAAAACCGCACGTAAATGTAGGTACGATCGGTCACGTCGATCACGGAAAGACCACATTGACGGCAGCGATTACTCAGGCTTTGGCAAAGCAGGGTAAGGCGGAGTTTCGTAGTTTTGATAGTATAGACAACGCGCCGGAAGAGCGCGAACGCGGAATCACAATTC
>JAADIP010000075.1 GCA_013151275.1 Calditrichota bacterium
TGAAACTGTCATTTCGATGAGCGCAGCGAAGAGAAATCTTTTGTTTTTGTGTGTAGTTAAAAGATTTCTCACTTCGTTCGAAATGACAGAATAGGGTTTTCAGAACGGTTCAAAATTTTAAACTTAATTTTATATTGAAGCAATTTATCATAATTTTTCCCGAAACTTTTTTGTCGATAAAAAATAAACCATTTAATGCGACCGATCCGGTTTGACAATGCCTGACTCATACAGTAAATTTTGCAGATTTAATTAATGAGGGAAGAGTCTTAATCAAAGAATCGTTTATTACATTGTTTAAAAAAGAATGGAGATGAGAGTAATAAATGCCGACAGTTGCATTACATACATTGGGTTGTCGATTGAATCAGGCAGAGACCGCCATTATCGCGAATTCGCTCAAAAAACAAGGATTTGAAATCGTTGAATTCGGGCAAAAAGCGGATTTAACAATTATCAACACCTGTACGGTCACCGAACAGGCTGACTCCAAATGCCGCCAGGCTGTGCGCCAGAGTCTGCGTAAAAATCCGGATTCATTTGTAGCGGTTGTGGGCTGTTACGCTCAGATGGCTGTCGAAACTATCAGCCAGATCGAGGGCGTTGACCTGATTATGGGCAATGAACATAAGATGCGTCTGGGCGAATATCTGAGCGACGCGCTGGAAAAGAACGGTCAGCCTTTAATCGTTCATACCGGTAAAATTTCCAAACAACCTTTTGTGATCGAATCCACAGGTTTGTATGACACGCACACCCGGGCGAATTTAAAGATTCAGGATGGCTGTAATTTTGTCTGTTCGTTCTGTATTATCGCCACGGCGCGCGGTCCGGCGAGAAGCCGTGAATTTGACGATCTCGTAAAAGAGGCTGAAGAGCTGGCGGGAATGGGATTCAAAGAAATTGTTCTTACCGGCGTTAACATCGGAACCTACCGCTTTGAAGACAGGAACTTTATCGATGTTCTCAAAAGGCTGGAACGCATTGACGGTTTGCAGCGCATCCGGATTAGCTCTATTGAGCCGACGACGGTAACCGCCGAATTGCTCGATTACATAGCCGATTCCGAAAAAATCTGCCGCCATTTGCACATCCCTTTGCAGAGCGCGGACGATAAAATTCTGGAATCCATGCGTCGCAAGCACACCTTTGCCGACTTTGAACAAATCGTCGATTATGCCATTAAAAAAATGCCGGATATCGGATTGGGAACCGACATCATGGTAGGTTATCCGGGCGAAGACGACGAGCAATTTGTGAACACCAAAAAGCGTGTGGCGGATTTACCGTTAGCCTATTTTCACGTGTTTACCTATTCGGATCGCAAGGGAACGACTTCGTTTAAATTGAAGCCAAAGGTTCCGCCGCAAATCAAAAAGCTGCGCACAAGGATAATGATCGAAATGGGAAAGCGCAAAAAGATCGCCTTTTATCAATCGTTTATCGGAAAAACAGCGCCGGTGCTGTTCGAACAGGAATTTGAAGGATATTGGGAAGGATTTACGGACAACTACATGCGGGTGAAAGTGGCGTCGAAGCGGGATCTTAAAAACCAAATTTTAACGGTGCGTTTAACTGAAATTCAGGATGACAAAATAAAAGGGGAATTGGCGTGAAGCGCGTTTACATAGAGACTTACGGCTGTCAGATGAACGAATACGACACGGAAATTGTAAAGTCGATTTTAAGTCGTCACAATTATTCGTTTACCGAAAAACCGGAAGAGGCGGAAGTTGTGTTCTTAAATACCTGTTCCGTGCGTGAAAACGCGCACCAAAAGGTTCAGCAGCGTATTAACGTTTTAAAGCAATTGCGCAAAGAGAAAAAATCTTTGATTCTCGGGGTGCTGGGCTGCATGGCGCAAAATCTTCGCAAAGAGCTGTTGGAAGAAAAAGTGGGCGTTGATGTGGTTGCCGGACCCGACAGCTACAAAAAACTTCCGCAAATGCTAAATCATGTTCTTGAGGGAGGAACAAAAGAATTTGATTTTACTCTGTCCGAATTTGAAACCTACAGCGATGTCTTTCCCGACCATAAGAGCGGAATAAACGCCTGGATTGCCGTGATGCGCGGGTGCGATAATTTTTGCACTTTTTGCGTCGTCCCTTACACCCGGGGCAGGGAGCGAAGTCGCGATCCCTTTAATATTCTGGAAGAAGTAAGACAGTTGGCAGACAAGGGATTTAAACAGATTACTTTGCTGGGACAAAATGTTAATTCCTATCGGTTCGGCGATTCCGACTTTGCCGATTTGATCGAGCTGGTTAGCAAAACGGAGGGGATCGAGCGTATTCGTTTTACCTCTCCGCACCCTAAGGACTTTCCCGAAAAACTGATCGATGTTGTGGCAGACAATCCCAAAGCGTGCAAGCACATCCATTTACCCCTGCAGGCGGGCAATAACCGAATTCTGGATCTGATGAACAGAACCTACACCCGCGAACAATTTATTGAGTTGGTGGAACGCATGCGCAGCCGCATTCCGGGGCTGGTTTTGACTACGGATGTAATTGTGGGATTCCCGACGGAAACGGAAGCGGAATTTCAGGACACGCTGGAAGTGATGCGCATTGTGGAATTTGACGCCGCTTTTATGTTCAAATATTCGGAGAGAAAACACACCATCGCTTCGCGAAAATATCCGGATGATGTGCCGGAAGAAGAAAAAACATCGCGCATCACCCGGTTGGTGGAAATGCAGAAAAAGATTGCGCTTAAAAAGAATCAGGCGCATTTGGGTCAGGTGTTTGACGTTTTAGTCGAAGGCTTTGGCAAAAAACCGAATCAATTGCTCGGACGAAACGACGGCAATAAAATTGTGGTTTTCCCGGAAAACGGCGCAAAAACGGGAGATTTTGTGCGCGTAAAAATAGAAGAAGTAACATCAAATACTTTAATCGGAAAAGCGGTGTAATTCAATCCGTTTTTGAAAGGAATATTTTGTTCTACTTTGAAAGAGATTTGTTCATTCCCGAAATCGATTTGTGGATCGACAGTAAACGCGTAAAACCGTTTGGCTTTATTTCGCACGGGCATACCGATCATATCGCGCGGCACAAAAAAATATTGTGTTCCGAGCCGACTGCGGAGTTTGTCAAAAAGCGCGTTAAATCAACTTCCTTTCACACGCTTAAATTCGGAGAAGAACATCCGATCGGCGATTATCGGATTTCTCTCCATCCCGCCGGTCATATTCTCGGTTCGGCTCAAATTCGAATTCTGAAAAACGGACAGAGTTTGCTGTACACCGGAGATTTTCGTCTCGGCAATTCCAGAACCGTGGAATCTTTTGAGTACGTGCCTTCCGATATTTTAATCATGGAAACCACTTTCGGGAAATCCCAATATCGAATGCCGCCGCGCGAACAGGTGGAAGACGAATTGATCGAACTTTGCGCCAGCCTTTTAAAACAGAACAAAACGCCCGTTATTTTTGCCTATTCTTTGGGAAAAGGGCAGGAAGCCTTAAAAATACTGAGCGATGCCGGGCTTCCGGTGGCTGTGGATGAAGCCATTGAACGATATGTGTCCGTGTATAAAGAAAACGGCGTATCGTTCGGTCATTATGAAACTTTTGACCGTTACGATTTTCAGGGACGCGTGCTCCTTCTTCCGGTTAATTTTCGCTTTCAGAAATTCTTTAAAAATTTGTTCAACGGTTACACAATCTATCTTTCCGGCTGGGGTATGGATCAATGGGCGGAAAACCGCTTTAGGGTGGACAAAGTTTTGCCTTTGAGCGATCATGCCGATTATTACCAGTTATTCGAATTGGTGGAAAAACTGAAACCGAAAGAGATTTACTGTACGCACGGTTTCCCGCAATTTGTGCAGGAATTGAAAGCCGCGGGTTATCAGGCAAAAACACTCGAAAACTCTTCGCAATCGGAGCTCGATTTGTGAACGATAAATAGTCTAAAAAAGCGGAAGAGTGTTGTTCAGGGAGCGGAACGATGCAATTTAAGATTCCCGTGTCCGCCCACATAAATGGCGTTCTGGCTGCCAAATATGCGTCTGACGATTATGGGAGAAATATGATTGGTCTTTGGCAGATGAACCCGGTTAAAAGGGAAAAATGAATTCATTAAAAGCACGGAATCCGCGTCCTCGAATTCGATATGATAATTGCGCTTATGGAAAAAATCCACCAATTGTTCGGTCGAAAGCGAATTAAAGCGGATGCGTATATCAAAAAGAGGCTTATCCTCGCCAATAGGGAAAGGCTGGTTGCGCTGTTCGCAGTAATGTTTTAAAAGCGCCAATGCCTTGCTGACGCGTTGATTTAATTGCTCTTTTGAAGTTGCCTGAACATAAACGCCGGGCACATTTTCACAAAACGCAACGTAAGTACGACCATCAAATTCTTTTTTTAAGATGATCTTCATGCAAAACTACCAATCTGAGTTAATTCCGTTAATCTATTAATTAATATAGGTATGAATATATCTCAAGTCAATTTATGGCTGAAAATCTAACGGTTTAATCATACCTGAACTTAACGAACTTTTTATTTCCTCCGGCTACGGATGTTTACCGTTCATCATGGTTGACGAAACAGGCGAATCGGAAAAAAAATTATCATCCGAAACGGTTGAATGTGATTTGCTGTAATACAGATAAAGAGCCTTTAAATCTTTTTCCAATTCCGTAAATGGTTTATTGGCGAGTAAATCGTGCATTAAGCGGTAAACCGTTAAAGCAGCTTTGACGATATTTTCATCAATCGTCCGTGATTTGCTCAGTAACAATATGTGGATGACCACGGACTTTAATTGAGTCATGTTCTTTTCCCATTTTTGTTCTTTTAAAAGATTAAGCGCCTTTTCGGAGATGTCGGGTTTGGGAACGTTGAATTGAGCCGAAGCCATTTTGAGAAAATGGTCAACCAATCCGGGAATGTCGTCCAGTCGTTCGCGCAAAGGAGGCATGTGGAAAGTGAACGTACTCAAAAGATCGAGAAGTTCTTCTGAAAATTTTCCTTCTTTGCTTAAAGCGGCAAGGTCAACAGAGGTGGAAGCGATTATCCGAATGTCAACGGGACGCTGATCGTCAAATTTCGGCGGCATATAAAAATTTTTGTGAATGAACTTCAACAGTTTTTTCTGTCCGTTAACGGATAATTTTGAGATTTCTCCCAAAAACAATGTGCCCGTGTCCGCCTGGCAAATAAGTCCTTTTCTGGAAGCCGGTTCCTGAGAATTACAGTCCGTGCCGAAGAGGAGCGTTTCGTTATCTTCGGCTTGAATATCGCAATGGAAAGAAATAAACGGACCGTATTTCCGTTTGCTGCCGAAATGAAGCATTCTTGCCATCAATTCTTTGCCTGTTCCTCTTTCGCCGGTAATTAAGATTCGTTCCATCGTATCCGTAAAGGTGGAAAGACGCTCCAGCGCCTTGCGAATGGTTTCGCTTATTCCGATGGTCGCTATTCTCTTGGTAAATTCTTCGTGTAAATGGTGATTCAAAAAGATCAGCTTTTTGTATTCAATGGCATGTTGGATGCAAATCATCAGCCGTTCGATATCAATGGGTTTTTCCAGATAATCGTAGGCTCCTTCCTGAATGGCTTGCATGGCGGAATCCAATGTCGATGTTCCGGAAATCATGATGACCGGCAAATCCTGCTTTTTAGTCTTCAGTCTTCTTAAAATTTCAAGACCGTCCAGTTTGCCGTTGAGCACAATATCCAGAAGAACAACATCCCAGTTGTTTTCCAAAGCCGATTCCAGACCCTTCTCCGGATCGATTTCATAATGCAAAGAAAAATCTTTTAAGGCTAATGTTTTCTTTATTTGTTCGCAATAAGCTTCGTTGTCGTCGATTAAAAGAATACCTGGCATGGCAATTAATCCTCCGGTATTTGATTAAATGTGAGAATGACAGCGGAATTTTCCGCGTTTTGTTGTACGGAAAAAGAAATGTCCAAATACTGCAAGAGTCGCTTAAGCAACAATAGTTGTAACGGGGCTGACGAAGCTGCAGATTTGGGACTATCCGCTTGTACGATTTTTAATTCCTCCGAATCTTTTACCGGAAACAAAATTCTGATTTCGGGAGGCGATTTTTTATGAAAATAAATTTCTCCTTTAATATTTTCGTGATGCGCGTTTTTTATAAGATGTTCAAATAAAAGGGTAAAAGCCAATTGAAGCGTCTGCGGGTCGGTGTTTACCAGTTGATGATCCGCGGAGGATTGTGATCGAAAAAAACGTTTGTACTCCGGTTGATCGACAATCTCGAACAGAATATGGGTCAGATTTACGATTTTGAAATACTGGTTTCCCGAACGGGTTACCAATAAAATCTTCGACAGCGATTCAATACTCTGGCTCAGGGTCGTGCGTATGACCGAAAGAAATTCCTGCGATTGTTCGCCGCGCTCGTCGGGTAAGGGCGTTTCCTGTAAAAGGTGAGAAAGATTAAACAGAGCAAGACGCAATGTCGTTAATTCATTTTTTAACTGATGCGCTAATTTATTGATTAAAACAGATTGAAATTCACTCATACAATTCACTGATTAAATGTAACTTCTTATTAATTAAGAAACATATAGTATTTATTCAACATTCGTTTTGATTAATAACAAAATTCCTCTCTTTAAAAATTAAACGATGATTTCAGTTACTACACGGAATTTAATAAGATTTAGTTCCAATCCCAAACTGCAGCGTCTTATTATTGTTACTAAACGAATAGCGCATGCTTCCGATAACGTTATGCCGCGCTTAAATCGAAAATTAATTAGAAAGAAAATAAAAAAATCCATAATATTCCCTTTCGGATCAATAAAAAGGAAAATTTAAATGATTCAGGCAGTTGCCCTTTTAATAATCGGAATCTTCGCCGGTTTTATTAATGTTATGGCTGGCGGAGGCTCTTCGCTGACATTGCCCGCGTTAATCTTGTTAGGCTTGGACGGCGCCACGGCAAACGGCACTAACCGCATCGCCATTATCGTTCAGAATATTTTTGCCATTACCGGCTTTCAGCAAAACAAACGAAACGAATTTTCCGGAAGCCTGAAACTTTCTTTATTAACCCTGCCCGGAGCCGTACTCGGGGCGGTTGCCGCCGTGACCATCCATGATTTGTGGTTTAAACGGATTTTGTCCGTAGTGATTATTTTGGTGATTGTGAGCATGTTCATGCCGCGCCCGTCTTCTCCGAGCGGTAAAATGACCCGAAAAAATAAATGGGGACTCTATCTGGCTATGTTCGGTGCCGGTTTTTACGGCGGATTTATTCAGGTGGGCGTCGGATTTATTTTAATGGCTGTTTTGTTCCATCTCGCAAAATTTGATCTGGTCAGGGTGAACGTTTATAAGGTGTTTATTGTTTTGATTTACACGCTGCCAGCCATTGCCATATTTATCGCTTCGGGTAAAATTAACTGGATTTGGGGGATCATTCTTTCTGTCGGTAATGGTCTCGGCGGCTGGATCGGCGCCCATGTTACGGTTAAAAAAGGAGAGAAAATCATCAGGATTGTGCTGGTCGTTGTTTTGTTTATGATGTCTTTAAGACTCCTTAATGTATTTTAGATAGACTAAGTCGGACGGAATGCGTAATAGGGTACTGGTTATTTTTTGTTAAGGGTGTAAGGGTTAAGAGTTAAGAGTTAAGAGTTAAGAGTTAAGAGTGTAAGGGTTACTCGTCGATTGTCACTCGTTACTTGTTACGCATCACGGCCTTGTTACCTTGTCACTCTGTCACTTTGTTACTCTTTTACTCATCACGCATTTTTTCCTTTATTCTGCGTTGAAGATCCCCCCTTTTAATTTCCCCCCTTTTTCAAGGGGGGAACGCCGAAGACAAGGGGGGTCTTTAATCAAACCGCACGGTTTCTGAATATTCTGGATGGTTTGTTGTTAGTTAAGGGTTAAGAGTTTAGCGTTAAGCGAACCTCTTCAAATCCTTTAACACGGTAGCTTGTGGTCAGGGCTTTCTGATAATCTGTTACTCATCACGCATTACGCGTCACGCATTACGATCTCTTTACTCGTTACTTTGTCACTCTGTCACTTGTTACTCATCACACGTCACGCGTTACGACTTTCTGTATTTTGCTTTGTTTTTTCCTGTTCGATTAATTTTAATTTTTGGATTTTACCGGAACGATTTTTGGGCAGGGATTCCCTGAATTCGAAATATTTTGGTATTTTGTAGGCAGCCAGTTTTTCTCTCAGGAAAAGCGCCAGTTCTTCTTTAATCTTGTCTTTTAAAGAAAGATCCTTCAGCACCACAAAGGCTTTGGGGGCTTCGCCCAGGG
>JAADIP010000191.1 GCA_013151275.1 Calditrichota bacterium
CTCTGTTACTCTGTTACTCTGTTACTCTGTTACTCTGTTACTCTGTTACTCTGTTACTCTGTTACTCTGTTACTCTGTTACTTTGTTACTTTGTTACTTTGTTACTTTGTTACTTTGTCACTTGTTACGCATTACGCATCACGGATACTGAAACGTCCGCTAAAGACACCTGTTTAACAACCAATAAGGAGATTCTTAAACGATGAAACGGGCGGAAGCTCTGATAACAACGGCGCTGCTTTTACTGACGGCAATAAAACCGAACTTTGCGCAGATCAGCCTGCCGAATGAAATTCACGCTATTAAAATCGAACAGCCTTTGAAAATTGACGGCGATCTCTCGGAACCGCAATGGCAAAAAGCGAATCGCATTTCGAATTTTACCCAGCGGGAGCTAAACGAAGGCAAACCCGCCACCGAACGCACCGAAGTTGCCGTTTTGTACGACCGCGAAAATCTGTATTTCGGAGTGTGGTGTTTCGATTCCGATCCTGAAAAACTGATAGCTCAAAGAATGAAACGCGATTTTGATTATTCCACGGAGGATAATTTTAAAATTGTAATTGACACTTACAACGACAAACGGAACGGCTATTTATTCGTGACCAATCCTAACGCCGCCCGCTTCGACGCCTTAATTCAGGACAACGGTCAGCAGGTGAACAGAGCCTGGGACGGCGTGTGGACGGTGAAAACGAAGATCACCGACCGCGGATGGTTTGCCGAATTTAAAATTCCCTTTTCATCCTTAAAATTCAGTTCGGAAAACGAACCGGTCTGGGGCGTTAATTTTGAACGCAACATCCGGAGAAAACGCGAACAGGACCTATGGCAGGGCTGGTCGCGCGATTCACGGTTGGAGCAGGTTACCCGAGCCGGAAAATTGTACGGCATCAAAGGCATCGGCGGCATTACGCTGATCGAATTCAAGCCTTACGGAACCGCGGGAATCGAAAAGAAAAGCGGCGAATCCCAATCGATAGTGCGGCATGCGGGCGGCGACTTAAACTATTTAATCACTCCCACCATGAAACTGAATTTAACGGTTAACACGGATTTTGCGCAGGTGGAATCGGATCGCATGCAGGTTAATCTGACCCGCTTTTCCCTGTTCTATCCCGAAAAAAGAGAGTTCTTTCTGGAAGGACGCAACTATTTTGATTTTGGTCTCGGGCACAGCATCCGACCCTTTTACAGCCGGCGCATCGGTTTGTCTCCCGACAACTCGGTCATTCCGATTCTGGGAGGCGTTCGTTTGCTGGGAAAGACCGGAAATTCAATGCTGGGCGGAATGAGCATTCAAACCGAAAAAAAGGACTCCATCCCGACGACCAATTATACCGCTTTGCGCTGGAAACAGGACATCTGGCAGCAATCGAGCATCGGATTAATAGGCGTGGGAAAATTTGAACCGAATCGTCAGAACGCGGTTTACGGTCTGGACTTTCTCTATTCGACCTCAGAATTTTTGGGAAGCAAAACCCTGGCTTTAGGCGGAGCGGTGGCGCAAAGCTACACTTCAGACAGAGAACAAAAAACCGGATTAGCCCACCGCCTGTTTATCGACATGCCCAACGATTTCATCGATTTTTCCGCCATCTGGGACCGCTCGAACGCGCAATTTAATCCGGAAACCGGTTTCCTGCGCCGAAAAAATTATCAAATGTTTATGGCGGATTTCAGAATAAAGCCGCGACCCACGTTCCTGCCCTTTGTTCAGCGGCTCGTTTTTAAGCCCTTCGACTTCAACTATTACATCGACGATCGGACCCACAAATTGCAGTCTTTATGGTCTGAATTCCGTCCGCTGGGATTTACTTTAAAAAGCGGCGATTTTTTTGAATCCAATGTGCAGCGCAGAGCGGAAAATCTTACCAAAGACTTTGAGATCCATGACGACATTATTATTCCCGCGGGAGAATACTGGTTCACCCGCTACGAACTGCAATTCGAAACCTTTGACGGGCGTCCGGTTTACGGATTTTTGTTTATTAACTGGGGCGATTTTTACACGGGAAAGCGCACCGAATGGTTTATCCGTAATACAATAAAAGTGAACAAACACATCAACATCAGCTACGATTTCACTCAGAATATCATCAATCTGCCTCAGGGCAACTTTACCGTTAATGAAGTTGGCAGCAGAATGGAATTTGCCGTTTCTCCGGATTTGTTCGGGTCTGTTTTCGGACAGTGGAACAGCGATGAAAATGAAGTGCTGCTCAACTTTCGGGTGAACTGGATTCCAAAATTAGGCTCCGACTTTTTCTTTGTGGTTAATCAGGCTTTCGACACGAGCGGGCATTCCTGGCGATTAATCAACACCACCGTGCTCAGCAAATTTGTCTGGCGTTTCGTGCTTTAGCCGTCTTTTCTTAAAATCTTATTTCGGGGAAATTTGCGAATGGTTCTAATCAAAGGAATCGGTGAACATGAATAAACTTCTTAAAAAGATTTTCGTTGCCTTGCTCATTTCAATTTCGGCGAATTCGGTTTTTTCGCAATCTCTTACGTTAACCGAATGTCTGCAAAGAGCGAAGGAGGCAAGTTTTAAGATTAAAGCAAGCGTCTTTCGTCAGGACGCCGCCGAGCAGTCGTTTTTGCTTAGTAAAGCCGAAGCCCTGCCGCAATTTTCCGCCGAACTTTCTTACGAGCATCGCGATTTACAACCCTACGGTTTTCGGCAACAATGGTCGTTGATTCACAGCGACTGGGCTTTGGGAAATCTTTTACTGAAAACCTCGTCAATTTACAAACAAAATTTATCGGCGGCTCGGGCTGAAACCGAAAGCAGACAATTGGAAGTTATCCGCAGAACCGCTCTTCTGTTCATTGAAATTTTGAAAATGAACAAGCAGGATACCCTGTTGCAGAATCGCCTGCGACTGTTACAAAGCCATTATGTTGTAGCCAAAGCCCTGTGGCAAGCCGGCTCCAAAACCGAATTCGACCTCCTGCAAACGGAATCGGAAATTCTTAAATTAAAAGAAAAAATTTCAATCTTAAAATCCGATCAAAAGAATGTTGTTAAAGAGCTTGCCCTGCTGCTTAATTTGAAAAATCCGGAAAATCTGGTTCTAAAGCCTGTTCCCGCTTCCGAAATATGCCGTAAGCCTCTTCCCGATTTGACCTCTTCCCTGCTGCGGAAACATCCCCTGTTAAAAGCGCTCGAATTTCAGATCAAAGCGCAAAAAATGACGGCGCGTCTGGCGCGGGTGCGGCAGTTGCCCGCTTTGCATCTGGCTGGCGGATACGCCGTTGACCGCGATCCCACAGGCGACGGAAATTACTGGTTGCTTAACGCCGGAGTCAGCTTTCCCTTGTTTCTGTGGAATGCGACAAAATATCAAACGCAAAAAGCCGAGGCTCGCGCCCGTTCGCTTGAATCCGATAAAAACAATGCAGAGCGGGAGCTTTCCATTCGGATACAAAAAATATTCGAAAAATTAAAACAGCTCAAACATCTGTACGCATTGCGGAACCAAAGACTGCAAACAACAAAAAAGGCTTTTCAACTGGCGGAAGCCGACTATCGGGCGGGACTCGCAACGAATCTGGAATATCTCTCCGCGCAGCAGCAGTTAAGCGAAACGCAGATAGCGATCGAGGAAACACAACTGGAGTACGTCAGGGACTTAATCGAGTTTTACATCGCCACCGATCAATTAAACAAAATCGATGAGCTGGAGGAATAGTTAAGCAAAAAAATGAATCCGCTCTAAAAACAATGCTCTGTCATTTCGATACCGCCAATGCGGTAGAGAAATCTTTTAACTGCGACAAAGACAAAAGATTTCTCTTCGCTACGCTCATCGAAATGACACTTACAGAATTTTAGAGGTGATAAATAATATTCACACGGTTCGTTGATCAACAATTGAGGTTATTATGAAAAGGATTATTCTGATTTTTCTGATTTTCAGCGGCGCGGTGCTTTCGTGCCGGGAAAAAGAATCTTCGAACGCCGAGCCCGCAAGCCGCGCCATTCGAATAAAGGTCGCGCCGGTAATCCGTACGGATATGGTCGATACAATCCGGATTTACGGGAAGATTCGTCTTCGTCAGGAATCCTTTCTCGCCTCTCAGTTTGACGGCAGGCTTTCCGATTTTAACCTGCTGTTGGGCGACAAGGTTCGTAAAGGCGAAAGAATCGGCACGATTATTCCTCCGCAGCGTGAGGCGCTTTTACAGATACTAAGTCAAATCGATAAAAAGCTGCGTCCCGTTCTTGAAAAACAAATAAAATCGATTCCCCTTTACAGTCCCCTCGACGGAACTGTGTTAAAGGTTTTGCGCCACAGCGGAGACGTAATTCAAAAGGGCGAACCGATCATCCGCATCGGCGATCTGCGAGTGATGGACGTTATCGGCGATTTGCCCGTCCGCTACCTTCCCTTGACGCGAAATTTAAAACAGATGGGCGTTTCATTCGTCAATTATCCTCACGACCCGGTTTCGCTGCCCGTCGCCGCCGTTTCGGGCGATGTTGACGAAACTAAACAAACCGTCGCCATTCGCCTGAGCTTGGATAATTCCTCAAAAGAATTTCGTCCGGGAATGTTAGTGCAAATGTTTTTCCCGGGTCGGGTTCACAAAAACGCTCTCGTCGTTCCGCGCCAGGCGTTATTGGAAGACGAAGGCGTTTACAGCGTTTTTGTTTTAAAGGGAAATAAGGTTGAACGGCGCCGCATATTTACGGGAATCAAACAAAACGAGCGGATTGAAGTTCTTTCGGGATTAAAAGAAGGAGAAAGGGTCGCCGTGCAAAAGGCGTATTCGCTTGTTGACGGAACGGAGGTGGTTGTCGAATGAACGCCCTGTCAAAATTCGCGGTTGAGAACAAACGGGCTGTGGTTTTTACGGCGTTCCTTCTTTCTCTTATCGGATTTTATTTGATTTTCCGAATTCCCGAAGGCGTTTTCCCGGACGCCGCTTTCCCGCGAATCGCCGTAATGGTTGACTATGGTCTGGCGCCCCTAAAAGAGATGGAAATGGAGGTGGCTAAACCCATCGAAGAAGCCGTGATGATGGTGGAAGGCGTGCGCCTCGTCCGATCGACCATCAGCCGCGGATCCGCCGAAATTAATATCGACTTTCAGTGGAATCAGGACATGTTCCGGGCATACCAGTTGGTTCAGGCGGCGGTGAGCGGAATTCAGCATCAGTTGCCCGCGGGCGTTCAACTGGAAGTAAGACGGTTTACCACAAGCACTTACCCGGTCGCCGGTTACAGCCTTACTTCGGACAAATCGGATTTGTTAAAACTGCGCGACCTCGGCGTGTTCGTCATCCGACCGCAGCTTGTCAGTATTCCCGGAGTTTATAATATTGAGATAATGGGAGGGCATGAAAGAGAGTACCGCGTTAATTTAAACCCGCAAAAATTAGCCGCTTTTCATCTGGATTACAGACAAATCGAAGATGCTCTGAAAAAAAGCAATTCTTTAAAATACGTGGGGCGTTTGAACGAATCGCACAAACTTTACCTGAACATAGCCGACAACCGTTTTAAAAAGATCGACGACATTAAAAAGACAGTGGTCGCCTACCGCGGCTCCACGCCCGTTTTTCTTTCCGAAGTGGCGACTGTGGAACCCGCAGTTAAGGAGACCTTTATCTATTGCGAAAGCGGCTTAAAACCCGCCGTGCTGATAACGGTGATCAAACAGCCGGGCACAAACGCGGTGGCGATTATGAAAGAGGTGGAAAAACGCTGGCGGGAGCTCAAACCGGTTCTTCCCGCAGACGTTAAAGTGCAAAAATGGTACGACATGACCGACTTTATCCGCAGTTCCATGACCAGCGTTCGCGACGCTATTTTTCTGGGCGCTCTATTAACCGTCGTCATTTTATTGCTCTTTTTGAAACGAATCCGCATTACATTGGTTACCGCCGTAATCATTCCCATCGCCTTGCTCATTACGTTTATCTTTATCAAGCTTTTCGGGATGAATCTGAATTTGATGAGTTTAGGGGGATTGGCAGCCTCGATCGGAATTTTGGTGGACAACGCCATTGTGGTGGTGGAAAACATCGAACGCTACCTCGAGCAGGGACGCCCGCGGAGCGAAGCCGTCATAAAAGCGACCGGCGAAATTATTCCCCCTCTGCTGGGAGCAACCCTTACAACCCTGGTGGTTTTTGTTCCGCTGATCTTTTTAACGGGAGTGCCCGGAATCTTTTTCAGAGCGTTAGCTTCCACTTTAGCCGCGGCTGTTTTTGTCTCCATGTTGTTGGCGGTTTTCCTGACCCCCTCCTTAGCCGTGGTGTTCATTTCCGCTAAAAAGAAGCGCCCCGGACGTTTTCTGCCCAAAGTCATTGCCGTACATCAGAAGACCCTGAAACTATTATTCCGTTTTCCCGCGATTACCTTTTGTCTGATTCTGCTGTTAATTCTGGTCGCCGTGTTTTCTTACCTGCGCCTCCCGAGCGGATTTTTGCCGATATGGGACGAAGGCACAATTGTACAGGATTATCTGGCTCCGCCGGGAAGTTCGATCGAAGGCACCAGAAGCATGCTGAAAAGCATTTCCGAATACATCGCCTCCATTCCCGACGTGGAAGCCTACTCTCTGCGAATCGGACGCGGTCTGGCTCATCCGCGCAAGCACGCCAACGCCGGCGATTTTGTCATCAATTTAAAGAAGGGACACAAACTCTCTTCCTTCGAGATTATGGACCTTTTGCGTAAATTCGATAAAACCCGCGAACCGCGTTTGAAAACCGAGCTTTTTCAGGTTCTGCCCGATCGTCTGAATGATTTATCCGGCGAAATTGCTCCCATTGTCATCAAAGTATTCGGCAAGAATTTGGAACGCATCCAAAAGACCGCCGCCCGAATTGCCGATTCGTTAAGGCAGATTCCCGGGGCGGTGGATGTTTACAGGGGATTTTCGCCGGGCGAACCGGAATTGACGATCCGTGTGAAACCCGAGTCGGCAAGACGCTACGGTTTGTCGGTTGACGAAGTTAATCAAGCCGTGCACATGGCTTTATGGGGCGACACGCCGACCGGCATCATGGAAGGATTAAAAATGATTCCGGTGCGGGTGCGCTATCCCAAAGCTGATTTTAATCACATTGAGAAAATCCGCCGTTTGCCCGTTTATTTAGCTTCCATCAACAGAGTCATCGAACTGCAGGAAGTCGCCGAAGTCAGTAAACTGCCCGGCAAAACGGATATCGAACATGAAAATCTCAGTCAGGTGGTTAACGTTAAAGCCCATATTTCGGGCAGAGACCTGGGAAGCGTCATCAAAGACGTAAAAGTCATGCTGCGCCGCATTCCTCTTCCTCCCGAAGTAACCGTGCAAATCGGCGGACAGTACAAGAGTCAGCAACGCGCCTTCCGCGAATTGATTCTGATTTTGCTTTTCGGCGCTTTACTGGTTTACGCCGTTTTATTATTCGAATTTAAATCGTTTCGCACGGCGGGCGTTATTTTATCGGGAACGGTTCTCTCGGTAAGCGGCGTGTTTTTACTTTTGTGGATTACAGGTATTCCGCTGGACATTTCCGCGTTTATGGGCATGATCATGATTATCGGCGTGGTGGTGAACAACGGCATTTTATTCATCGATTACACGGAAAAATATTTGAAAGAAGTTCCCGATGTCTCGCAGGCGCTTTTGATGGCGGGTCGGGTGCGTCTGCGTCCCATTATGATGACTACGTTATCGACCATATTCGGGTTTTTGCCGTTGGCGCTGGCTATGGGAGAAGGCTCCGAGATGCTGCAGCCCCTTGCTATTTCCATGATCGGAGGCATGAGTTTGAGCATGCTGCTTTCGCTGTTGATTATTCCGGGGTTGTACAGGGTGAGCAAGATTAAAGATTAAAGATTAAAGATTAAAGGCGAAGGCGAGTGAAAGACGTGATGCGTAATGCGTGATGAGTAACATAGTAACAAGTAACGAGTAACGAGTAACGAGTGACATAGTAACAAAGTTACAAAGTTACGAGTTTAGGGGTTTAGAAGTTTAGTTGTTTAGCTGTCTAACTTAGAGTATAAAATGAGTGGCAGAAAGCAGTAGTAGGTAGTAAGAAGTGGGTAGTAAATAGTAGAATGTTGTTGTTAAGAAGTAAATGCTTTTTTATTCTCCATAAAATAATTTGGTTGAATTATTTAAACTTTTGAGCGATGGTGGAGATAACTCATTACGCATTACGCATTACGCATTACGATAAATAGAGAAACCGCTTAACCCTAAACTCTTACACCCTTAACCCTTAACCAATATGTGACCGGTGGAC
>JAADIP010000051.1 GCA_013151275.1 Calditrichota bacterium
AGGGTCGTAATGCGTAATGCGTGACGCGTAACGAGTTACAAAGTTACAGAGTAACAGAGTAACAAAGTAACAGAGTAACTCGACATGCTCAGGGAGCGGAGATTGACAAGTGACAAGGCAACCTGCAACTCTTAACCCTTAACCCTTACACCCTTAACCCTTACACCCTTATCGCCTTTTCAGGCAAACAATTCTCCGATCGACAGGTAACGTTCCCCTGTGTCGTAGCAAAATGTAAGCACGCGTTTTTTGCCTTCCGCTTCCTTAAGCTTTTGCGAAACCGCAGCCAGCGAAGCTCCGGTGCTGATGCCCACCAATATTCCTTCTTCTCTTGCGCAGCGTCCCGCAAATTCGTAGGCTTCTTTTTTATTTACCCGAATCACCCCGTCTATCAAATCGCGCCGCAATATACTCGGGATAAATCCCGCGCCAATGCCCTGGATGACATGGGGACCGGGCTGTCCGCCGCTAAGCACCGGAGACTGCTCGGGTTCAACCGCAAATACCTTTAGTTGCGGAAATTTCTCTTTTAGAACCATGGCAACGCCGGTGATGTGTCCTCCCGTTCCGACGCCGGTAATTATCCAGTCCAGACCGTCCGGAAAGTCTTTAAGGATTTCCTGCGCCGTGTATTTACGATGAGCTTCCACATTGGCTTGATTGTCAAACTGCATCGGCATCCAGGCATTAGGTATTTCCTCGGTCAGTTCTTTGGCTCTGGCAATAGACCCGTTCATTCCCAGTTCACGCGGCGTCAATTCGAATTCCGCCCCGTAAGCAGCCATTAAACGCCTCCGTTCAATGGACATCGATTCGGGCATGACCAAAATGAGCTTGTAACCTTTAACAGCCGCCACCATGGCTAAGCCGACGCCCGTATTCCCGGAGGTGGGTTCGATGATCACACTATCCGGATTCAGCAAACCGCGTTTTTCGGCGTCTTCCACCATTGAAAGAGCGATGCGGTCTTTAATACTTCCGGCGGGATTGGATCGCTCTAATTTCATCCATACTTCATGGGAATTGTCGTACAAACGATTAATTCGCACATGCGGCGTGTTGCCGATCTGTTCCAATATATGTTGTAACTTCATGAGCCACCTCCTTTAAATATAAAACATTAATGCCTGATTCTGTTCGAATTTGGAGCGAACCCTTATTTCGGAAGTATTGTAAACGATCGAATAAGGCTCCACGCTCTCGGTCAACCATACGTTTCCGCCGATAATGCTGTCATGCCCGATTATCGTATTTCCTCCCAGAATAGTGGCGCTGGAATAAATGATGACGTTATCTTCAATGGTGGGATGGCGCTTGGTCTGATTCAATTTTTTTGAAACGCTCAACGCGCCTAAAGTAACGCCCTGATAAATTTTTACATTGTCGCCGATCTCGGTTGTTTCGCCCACGACAATTCCCGTTGCATGATCTATGAAAAACGAACGCCCTATTTTAGCGCCTGGGTGAATATCCACGCCCGTTTTAAAATGAGCGTATTCCGTAATGAGTCTCGGGAAAATGGGAACCCCAGCCTCATAAAAAATATGCGCTACCCGATAGGCGTAAATGGCGTAAAATCCCGGATACGCCGAAATCACTTCGTCAATAGTTTCGGCTGCGGGATCGCCTTCGTAAATGGCGCGGGCGTCCGACCATAAATAATCATATACATCGGGCAAGTGATCGAAAAAAACATCCGCAATGCCCGAAGCGCTGTTGTTCGTTCTTGATTCCAGGGGATGCAGAAGCTTTGTCAAAGATCGCCTTAGCAAAGAAGTTTTTCCCTTAATCTCATCGACGCTCAGGTATTGGGCGCCATTGCAAAAATGAGGAAACAACAATTCCAGCAAATCTTCCAGAAATCGATGCACGTCATTCTTTGATGGAAATGTGTTTAAATGTTCAATATGAACCCGTAACAGGGTTTGCGCAAAATCTTTGTATTTATTCATGATATTTCATCCTTGTCTTTGAATTTACCTTTTGATTTGAATTTTTACAATACCCGAATAATTTTTTCTTTATGATAATTAATTACCCGAACAATGACTTCCGATCCGAAACAATACCGGAACGTCTGAAAATCCGATATTCGGGAATTACAATTATTTAAATTAAAGGGGATTATTTACAAACGGGACAACAACAGCAACAGAAAATAAAAGAACAGGCGGGAAGGTTGGAAGGGGTAAGGTTTGGGGTACGGTCGGAAAAAACAGACTGAAACAGTCCTGTCTCCGGATTATCCGAATAACCTTCGGTTTTTGAAAACCTCAAAAAATCCAACATGTGCAACGGTCTCCTTTGTAGATATTAACTGTTGTAAACTGTTTTAAATTACAATTTTAAACAGGGGATTTCAAATTTTTATTTCAATTCCTGTCAATAAGGTTTGCGCGGTAGCGATAAACAGAAGCTTTTTTATTTTAAACCAAGAAAATTTTCGGAATTATTTAAAAGGAAAACGGTCGGTGATTGATTTCAGGAAGGCTGTTGATAATAAAAAGCCTATTTAATGTTTGAATTTATTAAAGTTTTATTTATATTGTAACAAATCTCGATAATAGTTTATTATTTTAAAAAATTAATTGTCTTGATTTGATGGATTAATAAAGGGATGATTGATTATGGACAAAAGTAAAAACGGAACGCTCGTTTTAAGCAAAGCGCCAACGGGAGTTAAAGGGTTTGATGAAATAACCGGCGGTGGCTTGCCCTCCGGACGCCCCACCCTTATTTTTGGCGGACCGGGCTGCGGAAAAACTTTGTTCTCTTTGCAATTTATCGCTCACGGCGCGCTGCACGAAGGCGAGAACGGAGTGGTTATCTCGTTTGAAGAGTCTCCCGAAGAATTAATGATCAATGCGGGCTCCATAGGTCTTGATCTGCAGACCTTGATCGATCAGAAAAAAATTGCCGTCGATTTCATAAAATTCGATCCCCACGAATTAAACGAAGCGGGCACTTACAATCTTGAGGGACTGTTCCTGCGTCTGGAAGCCGTGATTGCCGAAGTAAATGCAAAACGCGTGGCTATCGATACATTGGAAAGTCTCTTTACGATTTTCTCCCGCCGGGATATAATTCGCGCGGAGATCAGCCGTTTATTCCGCTGGTTAAAAGAGCGCAATCTTACCACCATTGTAACGGGCGAGGTGGGTCCCAATACTTCATCCAATTCAACCCGCTACGGATTGGAAGAATACATTTCGGATTGCGTGATTTATCTCGATAACCGGGTTGAAAATCAAATTACCACCAGAAGATTAAGAATTGTTAAATACCGCGGTTCGTCCCACGGCACAAATGAATATCCGTTTTTAATCAGCGATCTGGGCATCAATGTTTTGCCTGTTACATCTATCGGGTTGGACTATGAAGTAAGCAAAGAAAGAATTTCCACCGGAATTCCGGATCTGGACGAAATGCTGGGCGGAAAAGGCGTATTCAGAGGCAGCACCATTTTAATTTCGGGGACTGCGGGCACAGGGAAAAGCACCATAGGCGCCTATTTTGTGAATGCCGCCTGCGAACGGAAAGAAAAGGCGCTCTTCATCTCTTTCGAAGAGTCGCCCTATCAGATAATGCGTAATATGACCTCCATCGGATTAAATTTAAAGAAATTTGTCGATAAAGGATTGTTGAAAATTGTTGCCTTTCGTCCGACCATGTTTGGTCTTGAGATGCATCTGATAAACATCATGCATCTTATTCAGCAGGAAAATCCGTCGGTGGTCGTTCTTGATCCCATCAATAGTTTTTTAACCGATGTCAGAGAACACGATGTAAAATTGATGTTAATGCGGCTCACCGATTTTATAAAATCCAAAAATATTACGGGAATGATGCTCAGCCTTACGGGCGGGGGAGAGCATACCGAACGAACCAATGTGGCTATTTCGTCCATTGTCGATACCTGGATCATATTGCGTGATATCGAACAATCGGGCGAACGAAACCGCGGGCTTTATATTCTCAAATCGCGCGGACACAAACATTCCAATCAAATTCGGGAATTCAAACTTTCGGACAGGGGGTTAAAATTGATTGAAGTTTATCGCGGATTAGCGGGAGTTTTAACCGGATCGGCTCGCATTGCTCAGGAAGCAAAAGAAGAACTGGAACAATTGGAATATAAGCAGGAGATAGAAAGATTACTGAATAAACTGGAAAACCGGCGCAGGACCTTGGAAAACCAGATTGAAATTATCAAAGCAAATTTTGATGCCGAGACTAAAGAAATCGAATTACAGATCGAACAATTAAAACATCGACAGTCAGTGCTTGAGGAGAGGAAAAAAATGATCGGGAAGATGCGTAGCTGACATTAAAAATTTAAGGAACAAATGTTATGCACACAAAAGCAGAAAATGTTCGACTAAAAGAAAAGCGAAAATGGATTTTCGAGCTGTATATTGCCGGGCAGTCTCCGCGCTCTTTGCAGGCAATCGCCAATTTAAAACGGATTTGTGAAAAAAACCTTAAAAAAAATTATGATTTACACGTTATTGATGTAAGCGAAAATCCTTCGTTAGCAAGAATCAAACAAATTATTGCGCTTCCGACAATAATAAGAGTGAATCCCGAACCTGCTCGTAAGGTTGTCGGCGATCTATCCGAAATCGATAAAGCAAGACTGATTCTGGAAATTTAAAAGAAAGTAGTGTGGAATTGATGAATCAGACAAATGGTTTCGAGCCTTATAAAAGCAATCATGTACAGTTACTGTTAATCGTAAGCGGGATGACGACAAGGTCTGTGCGTGCGGTTAAATTAATAAAAAATTTTTGCGAACAAAATTTATCCGACTTTGAATTGATAGTATTCGATGTGTATCAGGAGCCTGTTTCCGAAGATCAACAGCCTCTGCCCGTTGCTCCGCTTTTGATTGGGAATATTCCATGGGATTTCGCGGAAAGTGTTAAAATATTTTTAAAAAAAGAAGGCATTTTCATCCCTGTCGTTCAAGCTAATCTCGTTCAAGTAAATGAGATGAAAGGAGCCCTAGATGAAGGAGAGCACGGAACAAAAATTAGCGGAACTTGAAAGACGATTATTTGAAGCCGAGAGCACTTTAGACGCCATTCGTCGGGGGCAGATTGACGCCGTTGTGGTGCACGGAGAAAAAGTATCGAAAATTTACACCCTTAAAGGCGCGGATTTTACCTACCGCGTTCTGATCGAACGGATGAACGAAGGCGCCGCCATTCTTTCCAAAGAAGGTCTTATTTTATATGCCAATAAAAAACTCGCCGATATCCTTGGTCAAAAACGCAATCGAATTGTCGGAACCTACCTGAAAGAATATCTGCTTTCTTCGGAATTGAAAAAAATAAGCGAATTGATAAAAACGGGTCTTGCCAAAAGCAAAAGTAAAAAAATTCTTTTCTCCGATCCCAACGGCATGTTGCGCTCGCTGCTTTTTTCCGTGAACCCCATGCCGCAGGATACAGGCGGCGATTTGGGTCTGGTCGTTGCCGATATAAGCGATGTCGAGGAAAAAGAAAAACTTCAGAAATTACAAAATAAACTGGAAGAAATAGTCATTGATCGCACCCGTAAGCTACAGCGCACCCAGAAAGAATTGGAGATAATCAACAAAAAACTAATCGATGAAATTGAAGACCATAAACAAACCGAACATCAACTCGTTGAAAGTCAGAATCGTCTTTACATCGCTCAAAAAATTGCCCGAATGAGTTTTATCGAATGGGATCTGCAATCGGATACCGTTTATTGTTCCGATGAATTTTACCACTTACTCGGACTTCCGCGAAACGATGTTTTTAAAATTGATGAATTATATTCCGTGGTGCATCCAGAAGACCTGGACGCCCTGCAAAAAGAGATTCAATTGGTAATCAAAAATAAAAAACGCCTTAACATAGACTTCAGGATAATACGCTCTGACGATTCGATTTTATGGGTAAACGCTCAGGCGGAACTCATTAAGAATAAAAGAGGAAAACCGCTCAAATTGTTAAGCACCCTAATCGATATTTCAGAGCGAAAGCAGTACGAAGAGCAATTATCCCAAAAAGAACGGGAATTTACTCTGTTGTTAAATTCCGCCGCAGAAGGTATTTTCGGCATGGACGTCTCGGGTTATTGCACCTTTGTGAATCAACGCTGTCTTGAACTATTGGGCTTTAAGGATGAAAAAGAGGTGTTGGGTTTAAATATCCATGATATTATCAACCATCAACGCGAAGGTGAAAAAATTTCGTCAAAGGTGCATTGTCGTTTGCAAAGAACCTTACAAAACGGAGTGGGGATTCATGCCAATGACGAAGTTTTTCGCCGAAAAGACGGAAGTTATTTTCCAGTCGAGTACTGGTCGTATCCTTTAAAGAGCGGAAACAGAGTAATCGGCGCGGTTGTGACCTTTTTTGATGTGAGTGAAAAACGGGCGATTGAAACGCAAATGCTGCGCATGATCAATGTTCTGGAGCAATCTCTGGAATCTATAGTTATTACGGATCTGGACGGTAAAATTATTTATGTGAATCCCGCTTTTGAAAAAACAACCGGCTATAAAAAAGATGAAGTAATCGGGAAAAAACCGAACGTTCTGAAAAGCGGAATACACGATGAAAAATATTATCAAAAACTCTGGGACAGACTGACAAACGGCGATAGCTGGGAAGGCACGTTTATTAATCGGCGTAAAAACGGCGATTTGTTCAAAGAACGCACCGTTATTTTCCCCATCAAAGACGCTCAGGGCAATATAATAAATTATGCCGCTGTAAAACGCGATATTACGGAAGAAGAAATGCTGCGCGAACAGATGTTTCAGGCGCAAAAGCTGGAAAGTCTGGGCAAATTAACGGGCGGCGTGGCGCATGATTTTAACAATTTACTCACCGTGATCAACGGGTATGCTCAAATGGGCTTGCAGTTGATCGGAAAAGATCATCCTTTGTTTAGTTATCTCGATCAAATAGCCAAAGCCGGGGAGCGCGCTTCTCATTTAACATCGCAGTTGCTGACCTTTAGCCGAAAACAGATTATTTCTCCCAAAGTGGTTAATGTTAATAATATAATTAAGGATACAGAAAAAATGCTGCGCCGTTTAATCGGCGAAGATATTGAAATTGTTACCGAGCTGGATGAAAATACGCTGCCGATAAAGGCTGATGTAACGCAGATTGAACAGATTTTGATGAATCTTGTGGTGAACGCGCGGGATGCGATTATCGAAAAGAATGATCCGCGGGAAAAACGCATTACATTGGTTACAAAACAGTTGAATCTGGATAAAGAATTTGCCAGCAAATATATCGATTATCAGGAAGGTCCCAATATTTTAATTCAGGTAAGCGATACGGGAATCGGAATGACTCCCGAGATTCAACGTCATATTTTTGAACCGTTTTTTACGACAAAGGAGCAGGGCAAAGGAACGGGATTGGGACTCTCGACAGTGTATGGTATCGTAAAACAGAACAACGCCGCGATTTATGTGGAAAGCGAGCCGGGTGAAGGAACTACCTTTTCCATTTACTGGCCCTGCGCCGCTCCCGAAAAGGAAAATGAAAAATCCGATAAAACAAAAATAGTAAAGGGTTCAAACCAAAGAATTCTGATTGTGGAAGACGACGAAGGCGTTCGGAGATTTTTAACCGAATCCATAAAAAAATTGAATTACGATGTGCTTCAGGCTGAAAACGGCGAACGCGCTATCGAGATAATTCGGGAAGGTAAGGAGAAGGTTGATTTGATAATAACCGATCTGGTTATGCCGGGAATGAGCGGAATTGAGTTGGCGAAAGAATTAAAAGAATTGAATATTAAAATACCGATACTGTTTTCCACCGGCTACGCGGATGAACATATTGATTACCTGATGTCAAATGACATAAAAGTGGATTTAATCCAGAAACCTTATTCAATTAAAGAGTTAGCCGAAAAATTAGATTCGTTCCTCAGGTAAAAAGATTACCGCAACCCGCAACCTGTCCGCGGAACAACAACCACCAAGTGCACAGAGAAAAAAATAAATTGAAAATTTGAATGTCTCCGCTCTAAAGAGGTCCATCATTGTCATTTCGATGAAAAAGGTCCATCATTGTCATTTCGATGAGCGAAGCGAAGAGAAATCTTTTATTTTTGTCAAAGTTAGAAGATTTTTCTCTGCGTTCGAAATGGCAGAACAATGATTTTAGAGCGAACCGGAGAATTAAGATGAAAACAAATCCTTCTATTTTAAGCACAAAAAATCCAAAAGCACCTTAGTTTAATCAGCGA
>JAADIP010000004.1 GCA_013151275.1 Calditrichota bacterium
TCCAAGCCTTCATTAAACTGATTCCATGTGTTTCCCGAGTCTTCTGAAATAAAAACTCCGCTGGAATCCGTACCGACGAAAATAATTCCCGGCGTTTTCCGAAGATCGACAGCCAGCGCCCTTACATGGTCGGCAGGAAAATTCGATAAAACCTGCCAGGCGGAGCCATCCCATTTCCACAAGCCGTCGCTTGCCGCCACATACAATAGTCCGTCTAAATCGACTTCCATATCCCGCACAGAGCCTATTCCCGCGTCTGGTGTTATATCTGTGGTCTTAAAATCACTCCAAAAATCAGTGTACTTCTTTACATAGTTCGAACGTTCAGTTCCCCTGTAAACAATGTCGGGATTTGTGGGATCTATGCAGGCTGTGGTTGTAGGACCTCCCAAATATTCCCATGAATCTCCGTTATTCAGGCTGCGTTTAAAAACCCCGTCACCGTAAATCGGTCCATTAACCAGATGATTAGTAGCAACAAGGATATAATCTGAATTTTGGGGATGAATCAGAATATCGGTAACCTGCATGGTTGTGGTATTCATGGGGTCCCAATGATTATAAATTTGGGAAGCTGACCAGCTCTGTCCATTATCAATGCTTTGGTAAACAAAGAAGTCATATCGCCATTGATAGCCATCGCCGACCCAGATTTTATCCGGATTTTGCGGATCAACGCACACCGCTCCTAAGTCCGTGGGCGAATTTTCCAGGATAGTCCATGTTTTTCCCACATCATTTGAAACATACAAATGTTTGTCATTTTCGGGGATAACGGCATAAATTACATCCGACCTCGAGGGATGGGCGGCAAGAAAGCTGATATTTTCCGGATCGTCGTTATTGTCAAAAGGTCCAACGCTGGTCCATGTTGAAGATTGGGAATGGGCATGCAAGATAAAAATCGTATGAAACATGCAGATCCAAAATATCAATTTTAGGATCCTTCTTAAATAGTTTTGCTTTTTCATATTTTCCTCCTCATTTAAATTAAATGGGTTGTGTTAAGAGTTTCTAAATTATTTTTATTTTGATTTGAATATTGTTATGTCCGCTACGGAAAAGGTCTGTAATTGTCATTTCGATCAGCGAAGCGGCGAGGAAGAGGCGGATAGGTCGTTTACGACCTTTGGAAGCCCCTTTAGGGGCTTGATAAACACCGTCGAAAATCACACGGAGTTTTCCCGCTGCTGCTGATTGTATTCGTTAACCTTTTAATAACCTGATAAACGATGACAAAAATTATCCCCGCTTCTGTCCGCAAAAAAAGACTTATTTTTCATTTTCTCAGGATTACTAAAATTAAGTTCAAAAAATAATCGTATGTCGGCTCTGAAGATGTTCTGTAATTGTCATTTTGAGCTGCAAAGCGGCGAGAAATCTTTTACTTTTGTAAGAGTTACAAGATTTCTCTACTAGCGAAATTACAGAACACAGCTTTTAGAGCAGACTCTAAAATTAAAATGAAAACAAATTCTCTTTTTTTAAACGCTAAAAATCCAAAAGCCATCAAATTTAATCAGCGACATCAGCGTAATCAGGTTAATCTGTGGTCTAATCTGCGGTCAATAATCAATAAGAAAAAACCTCAGCGTCCTCTGCGACTCTGCGGTAAATAGAACTACAAGCGATCAGAGAATAAATTGAACTTAGAATTAGAATGCTTCCTTCCTGAAAAGTTCTGTAATTGTCATTTAGAGCAGCGTGCGGCGAGATATCTTTTATTCTTATCGAATTCACAAGATTTCTCTCTTAGTTCTAAATGACAGAATAATATTTTTAGAGAGGACTTAATATTTAATTATCGAAAATCGCCAAAAATGGTAAAAAATTAATCGGCTGCGATATTATTTGGTTATGTTCCGCACTAACTAAAAATTAAAAAGAAGGCAGAACGAAAAACGCAGAACGCCAATAAAAGAAGACACAGGATAAAAATCCCGCGCCTTCATTTGTTATGATGCTATCGTATCAGAATCATCTTTCGGGTTTGCACAAACTGCTTTGACTGAAAATTGAGAAAATAAACGCCGGCAGGTTGATTCGCCGCATTCCACTTCAATTTATACTGCCCGCCGGAAATTTCTCCGCTATACAAGGTAGTGACCAACTGTCCCAATGAATTGAAGATATTTAAACTGATTCTTTTAACATCACCGTCTTTTGTAGGCACGTCAAAGCGGATAGTGGTTTCGGGATTGAACGGATTTGGATAATTGTTGTGTAAAGCAAACTTTTTTACTATTAAACCCGTTTGATCAGAATCATCCGGTTTCGCATTGGGCGTAGCTTTAACGGTTGTGTGATACGTAATAACGCCGTTAATATCCCGGTCGGCAAGACGGTAATAATAAGTAACACCATTAAATACGTAATTATCAGTAAAAGCATAGTCGGTCTGATTACTGATAGAACCCTGGGCTTTTATTTCCGTAAGCAGTTTAAAATTATCCCCATCCGTAGAGCGTTCCAAAATAAAGGCTTCGTTATCAACTTCCGAAGCGGTGCTCCATTTTAGGGTAACCTGCCCGTCGCCGGCATTTGCGGTAAAGGAAAGAAGTTCCACCGGAAGAGATAAATCGGCGCCTGATTTATAAATATAAGCCGCGCCCGCGGCATCGATGTTGCCGGGATCTTCATGTTTTGCCCCGGCAATAGCGTTATCGCCGTTTATGGATACGGAACATCCGAACTTATCATTAGCCTGCGCGTCGGAAGCGGTGGTTTTGGATGTTTGTGACCAGGTAACCCCGCTCCTTAAATAGGAATAGAACGCGCCCGCAAAGCTGCCTCCGGCGTTATCACCATACGCCCCGACAATTGCGTAATCGCCGGATATGGAGACGGACTTTCCGAAGCGATTATCAGTATGCCCGTCTGAAGCGGTTATTTTTGCCTGTTGCGTCCAGCTCGTCCCGCTTCTGTTAAAAATGTAAGCAGCGCCGGCTGCGCCGCCATCGTAATCATAAACCGCACCAACAATTGCGTAATCGCCGGATATGGAAACGGAATGTCCGAAACGATTATTAGTATGCTCATCGGAAGCGGTTATTTTTGCCTGTTCCGTCCAGGTATTTCCGCTTCTGATAAAAATATAAGCCGCACCCGCGTAATCAATGATGCCTGCGAATTTCCTATCCGCTCCAACAATGGCGTAATCCCCGGATATCGAGACAGACCATCCGAATTGATCGCCAGCATCAGCGTCGGAAGCGGTTAGTTTTACCTGCTGCGTCCAATTCGTCCCGCTTCTTTTAAAAATATAAGCAGCGCCCGCATTTCCGCCGCCGGCGTCTTCCATCCTCGCCCCCACAATGGCGTAATCACCGGATATGGAGACGGAATATCCGAAATAATCATTAGCCTGCGCGTCGGATGCGGTTATTTTTGCCTGCTCCGTCCACGTAGTTCCGCTTCTCTTAAAAATATACGCGGCGCCCGCAAGGTCTCCTCCGTCGTCAACACCAATCGCCGATATAATAGCGTAATCGCCGGATATGGATACGGAATGTCCGAAATAATCATCAGCCTGCGCGTCGGATGCGGTAAGTTTTGCCTGCTCCGTCCAACTATCCCCGTTTCTGATAAAAATATAAGCTGCGCCCGCGTCGGTGATGCCTCCGCCGTCATCAGGAGAAGCCCCGACAATGGCATAATCGCCGAATATTGATACGGAATTTCCGAAAGCAGCATAAGCCTCAGTGTCAGAGGCGATTATCTTTACTTCCGCTGACCGACCTACACTAAACCAGCAAAAAGTCACCCAAATAAAACAAACAGCTAAAACACTAGTGAACTTTCTCATTTTACCTCTCCTTTTTGGTAAAAAATTTAAAAATATTTTGAAAAATCAATCACCCCCTGATTTTTAAATTCTCTGATTAATCAGGTACAGGTAAATCACTGCCTTCCTGCTTATGTATCCGTCATGGGCTTCCGATGGATAACTCTCCGTTTATCCATAACTTCATACTTGTCCCGCTTACGGAAAATCAGAAATCAAGAACCTGATCTTAGCTATTCGAAAAACATTATCCTGTGTTGTTGGCAAAAACCGGCAGAATAAGCGGTATTAAAACTCAACATTAATTTTCCATAAACATTCCCTCCTGTTTTAAAAGTGTAATTGACTTCTGGCAAATTGTTTTTAAGCGGATATTTATCTGACAACGATTTCACTGATTAAAAAAAATCATCTCTGTCTTGCTGAGTTGTGCTAATTCTTAAAAAGTATTGCTAATTTATGAGGCAGAATTTCAATGTTTAAAATACATGTAAGCTCGGGAAAATCTGCTAAGTAAGCGACATCATTTTATGCGGAAAATAAAATCAATTTTAATATAAGAATCTACCGGTTCCTTGATCGTGTGGCAGGGTTTTCCGTAATCGATGATTTGAAAATCATCGATGAATAAATGCACAATGACTTTCAATATGTTGTCAGAGAAGAGATTAATCAATGGTTTAGGATGATTAAAGGATAGATAATTCAAAATTTTATCCGGCGGGAAAGGATCTTTTTTAAACTGAGAAATTTAGTAACGTTAAAGTGGACTTATCAACAACAGTTCATAAATCGACAATCACATTGTATTCGTCACCGTCTTTAAAACAAGCGTAGTTTATGTTCAATTTTAAGTCATCAAAGGCAGCTGAAGCGCCGCTTTCGTAAAGGCAATCTCCAGAGTTGATAATAAAGGTATTATCAACTGTCCGGCGCAAAGAGTCCTCCGGTATTACCCTCCAAATCTCCGGGATTGGTCCCGAAGGTGCAGACCGCTTCAAATCTGGAATATCCGGATTTTTTGGACACATAGTTCATGATTCGATTCGCAAGCTGTCGGCAATTGGTTTACAAATTATACACGCTGTTTGCAGCAAATAACACCATCATTTTTCCGCTAACAGAAACCAAATACAGTTTTTAACGCTTCCTGTATTTCAGCAAGTTTGGCATCAGAAATCGAACCGATTTTACTGATAAGCCTTCCTTCGGAGACGGATCTAACCTGGAAACAATCCACAACGGATTTTTTCTCGAGATTATTCGTTTTATCCGGAATCAGGGTTACCATCCAGGGTACGATTTCATACTTTTCTTTATAATCGGTTAAAGGGGCGATAATTTTTAAAGGTAAAATACCCATGGCGTCATCATTGAGAATAAGGCAGGGACGTTTTTTCTTGATTTCCGCTCCGATGGCGGGGTCAAGATTAACCAGCCAAATTTCCTTTTGCCTCATTGAAAATCTTCTCCGTCCAACCCTGTAAGCACGGTCAGGTCTTTGTCGGTTGCATACTCCTGTCTCATCATTTTTGCGATGTGCTCTAATTTTTGCTTTTTGTACTTTTTCATGTATTCGCTAAGGGCTCTTCTGATCAGCTCCGAGCGGGATATTTTTAGATCGACAAGAATATTTTCCAGTTCCGTTTCCATTGACCGGGGGAATGAAATAGTAAATCTTTTATGATTAGCGATTTTGGGCATTTATTCCTCATACTATTATTAATACTTTTCGTAATAATATATTTAATCATTACTGTGATTACAAATATTTCTCAGGTATTTGCCGGTCGGTCATAAATCCGATCGTCTGGCATCGGGTGGATGAATCCGGAACAAGAAAGCCTTTTCTTTTCAATGGCGGAATGTCCGAAACGCAGCTCACCTGAAATAATCGCCTTTTTGTAACGGATTAAAATCAGCGAAAGCAATGCAATTTCGCCTAAAATACGATTTTTTTATTTTATTGAAGTGTGCCGTTAATGAAAAAACAGGACATTAACAGAGGTTAATAAAATGGAATTTCCTTAAACAGCAAGCAAAGCAAACGGCGAGATTAATAATAAACAGGGGGAGTAAATAAGAATTTTTTGTGGAGTTTTTTAGGAGAGAATTTTCGTTTAAATTTTAATCCTTTAAAACCGGGCTTTTCCTTTTTACCCGAATGAATTACCGCAGATTAAACTCATTTCGCAGAAGAGAACAGCTCCGATACACGCAATAAAATATTGCAAAAATAACAGGTAATTTAACAGGATCATTTTTGAAATCTGACTTTACGATGAGTAATTTGGAATCAAGAAAATCCGAAAAAAGAACCGATTCTTACATTACGAATACTGCTCCGCCACCTCACTTACATAAGAAAGGCTCTGAAGCGGATCTCAATAATGTTGTTTATAATGATTAAATAGTTCTTTCTTATCGCGGTGAAATATGCATAAAAGATACGCACTAATTTTCCGAAGACAAATTTTTTCGATCATTACGCGGATTAATAAAAACCGTATCCCGTTACTTTTAGTTAAGGGTTAAGGGTTAAGGGTTAAGAGTGTAAGCGGCTTCTCCGGTCACTCGTTACTTGTTACTTGTCCCTGCTTTCTGCTTTCTGATAATCTTTTTCTTTTGTCATTTTTCCTTTTTCATTTTTCTTACTTCTCACTTTGTCACTTTGTCACTTCGTCACTTTGTCACTTTGTAACTATTTCATTAAAATCATCTTCTTCACTTTGACAAAATCCTCAGCCTGAATCCGATACAGATAAATTCCGCTGGCAAACCGATTCCCATTAAATTTTACGCGGTGATAACCTGCCGTCATCTTTGCATTTACAAGAGTGGTGACTTTCTGCCCGAGAATATTAAACACATCAATCCTTACCTCAGAATCATGGGAAAGCCCGAAGCGGATGTCGGTTACTGAATTGAAAGGATTCGGCTGGTTTTGTGAAAGCCAAACGGATTTGGGAAAATGATTCTGTTTATCATTGTCTATTGCGACAAAGAGCGTGTCCGGTAAATACTCAAAAGCTCCGATGTCAACCCTTGAAATACCGTCCCCGTCTCCGTCGAAAAAGCGTTCGCCGACCATATCCGGAGAACCGGCATCAATAGCAGGCGATTCTTCTGTCAGGCGGTAGTCTGCCGAATCGGGATTCACAAAGGACGGGTCGTAATCGAACAAATTATCATGCACATCTGAGCCGGAGCTCAAGTTGCCCGAATACCAATTATCAACACATTCGCCTTCCGCGCCGCAGTTGTCGAACAGGTTATAGCTGTACTCGACGTTCCCGTCATCTTTGGAGTAAATTTGAATGGGCGTTGTTTTTTGTCCGGAAAAGATATTATTCCGGATTTTAGCCGGATTATCGCTAACCTGATCAACATCGATCCGGATCGCATATTCCCCGCCTGCAAACGTACAATTCTCAATCCGATATGCGCCGGGATTCCCGGAAATCATAATCGCGCCGTCATTAATCTCATCGAAAACAAGATTTGATAATCTGATACCGCTAAGCGGTTCTGCCTCACTACCGTTAATCTCTATTGCCGGAGAAGAAGTATTGCTAAAACGCAAACCCGAAATGTTGACATTTTTTGAATTAATTATCAACAACGGTTTCTTCACGCCCGATACTCCGGATACAGAAGCAGCGGATAAAATCTTTGTATCGTCACCGATAATCGTTATTCCCGAATTAACGGTAATCGGTTCGGAAATACGGTATTCATCTCCTAATAATGAAATCACATCGCCGTTGCCGGCGCTTTCTACAGCCGTTTTAAGGTTCTGGTCTTCTTCTAAAACAAGATATCTGCCGCTATGGAATTCCCAGTAGTTATCGAAATACTCCAGAAAATCTTCGCAAGCTTGTCTGGAATCGATACCGAGATTGAACTCGGCTAAATCTCCGTCAACCCAGGAATTTCCGAATGCACTAAAGTCCCAATTCTGACTGCCTACTATTAAAAACTGATCGTCAATCGACACTACCTTGGCATGCGACGGAAGAAGCATACGCCTGATTTCAACATAATCATTGTATCCTTCTTTATTCAACCATTTTTGAAAGGCACGGATTCCCTTCTCATCAGATTCAAAAATCATTCCGCCTCTAATCAATAACCTTACTTTAAAATTGGTGTTTCCAAGTTCATCATTTGTTTCAATCGCCTCTTTAAGCCCTTTCATGTAATCCGGCCAAAAAAGCGGACTACTTAGTTGAGTGAACCCCGACAACGTAAAATTCACTTGTAAAACATCGATCTTTTCTCTCGCCGCTTCCAATGCAGCTCTTACGGCTTTATCCGATTCCTTATTAAAACGGTTACTGGTGCGAAAAAGTGAAAAGGCGTTCACTTTCTCGGGAAGAGAATAGATACGCTCCACTTCCGGCGGATGACCTCTGGTTTTTGTGGTTTTATCATGCATCTCGGCTTTAAACCATAAATTGTCAAAAGCTTTAAGCGCGTAATGAGCCGCCGGTCCCGTGACTGTCGCGCCGAAATCAATCTCATCTTCCAGATGCGCATAGCTCATATTATATCCCCCCGCAAGAACGGTTTTTCCGTCCAAAACCAAAAATTTAGCGTGATTGTGCGTCGGGGGGCTCGGGTAATTACCAATCTCAATTTTCCATCCCACAGCTTTAAATTCCATATTGCTAACTCCGTTTCTTACCAAGTCTTCATATACAAAATCCCGCTGATCTTCCTTTCCGAAATTTGTGTTTAAAGGGGTATTACTGACCAAAATACGGACGGTAACTCCTTTGGGATAATCTTCCGGACGGAAAGTGATTTTTCTGTAAAGAACTCCGATGGCTTTTGCCAGACGATCCCCGGGGCTATCACCCCTTGCCGGATCATATTTATGATAATCCATCGTAGCAAAAAGCACTTCGTATTTGGCAGATTTAATAAGCTCCGCAAAATCATCAATTCCGGTGTTCTGACCGGGCGGATCTCCGGGTGTGAAAGATAACTTTTCATACCTGTTATAATTATAGACATAAGATTTCGAATGATATCCTTGTACTACTTCTAAAACATCTTTGGCAATTTGCGATAAACCTTGATATGAGGTCGTATCTTTCTTAAAAACGTATAATCCGTACCTGTCCGGAACAAAAATATATTGACCGCTCACAAAAGGTTTTCGGGTTCTACCGTCAATATCATAATATCCCAATATTTTAATATTTAAAGGATCTGAAATATCCGCGACCAATAAACCCTTGTACCAACCGGCAATATAGGCATAAGGACTATCAACGGTCACCCAACGGAGAAAATCATCAATGTCAAGAATACCAACGCTCTTCGGATTTTCTGTGTTTGAAATATCTATTATTTTTAAACCGGCGTCCCCTCCCACAAGGTAAGCATAGTTTTCGCTTAGCGAAACATCATAACTCAGATATTCCTTATCAACCTCACTGATTTCAACGGGCTTTGACGGAACGGAAAAGTCAATAATTTTCAATCCGCCGTAACTTGAAGCAAGGTAGCCCAGATTACCCCTCACTACGATATTTAAGGCTGAATTATATTCGCCGATATCAAACCAACCGACAATATTAGGATAAAGAGGATTTGAAATGTCGATCACATGCACCCCGGCTTTACCGTCTGCGCTGTATAAATACGATCCCCTTATATCCATGCCGTAAACATATCCTTTTTCAATGTCAACAGATGCAACTTCTTGCGGCTCATAAGGGTTTGAAACGTCGATTACTCGTATTCCGTAGGAACCAGTTCCGGCATAGATATAACCCTGACTCTTGACGATATAATTTATGTTGCTCATACTACCAAGCTGAGTTTCGCCGAGTTCTTCGGGATTTCTCGGATCGGAAAAATCGACTATTTTTATTGAGTTTGAAACGCCCAAATAAGCCGTATCGCCTTCAACATACGCTGCGTAACATTCCAGATTTCTCCAGTAATAAACCAGAGAAACATCCGGCGCATTTTCTGCCGATGCGTATTCAAAATTCAAAAACAGGCAGAAAGAAGATAATAAAAGGACTAAATTAAACTTCGAAAAATTCATGGCTAAATCCTCATAAAATGAATCTTTCCGTTAAATATAATGAAGGCGTCGTTAACGTTTCGGCGGATTAACCATACAACAACTGTTTTTTGTTTGAAAAATTACGGTTCCGTAATAGCAGCGGTAAACTTTTACAACCAAAGATGAGGAGCATTCAATTTAAGGAAGAACAGGAATACTTCCGGATACAATGAGTACGTCGATAAAAACTACAAAACAATATTAACAAGCGGCAACAGGAATCGGATGCGAATCTCATTTAATCTCACAATAATTTAAACGTCGCCTCCCGGGTTTAATGTTAAAATCTTTAAGATAATTACAAAACTTCAAGATTCCGTTTTAAACCGGCGCCACTAAATTGCTTTCAGGGTTAATTGAGACAAATCCTTAAAAGAAGAAAATACTCTTCCCACATCCGATATGAATTCGATTATTCGGAAAATAAATTCGTAAAAAGTCTGAACATATCCTTTATTATTAAAATATTCGTACAGTCAAAAGCGGTTCCGATCCTTCTCGGTCACGGAGCTGCGCATCGAAAATCTTTAAAAATGCGCGTCATTTTAATTTTTACGATTCCGTTTTAAACCGCGGAACTATTTAATTCCCCCGCGTTTCGATTCACTTTGAAAATTTTACAAAGCCTTTATTCGACCGGTTTCTTTTATTTCCACAGGAAAACCTTCCGCCTCTTCGGGAATCAGTTTTTTAATTTTGTCGTTGATTTCAGAAACCGAAACGATCAACCCCAACCCGCCTTGCGCAGTCATTCCGATTCCGACCGCCACGACGTTGTCCAGTTTTAACCATTCGGCTTCGTACTTTCGTTTAATTGTTTTTAATCTTGTTATTTCCCTGTTTTCCATCATCTTCAGCGAATAAGGTCCACATCCAAAGCCGAAAAAACATTTTGAATTCTGTTCATAATCGTACTCGAACTGCTTCCGGCAAAAAGCAGCCCCACAATCTCATTATTATCATTGAGCACTGCCGAGCCGCTGTCGCCGCCGGAGCTCATATTTCCCGCCATAAGCTGATCCACAAAAACAGCCGTCTTATTTTCACCGTAACTAACCGAAACCGTTACATCGATCTGTTCGATTACTCCGGTAGTTAAAGCGGTTGTCCGTCCGCTTTTTTTTACGGACATGCCGAGCGTTCCTTCCGTAACGCCCTGTATCTTTCCTATTTCCATGATTTCATTAACCACATCATTGGGATTAATAGGTTCGGCGATGGCGCAATCCACTTTATTCTCTCTGCTTTCATTTTCGCTTAATCTCACGGCTTTTAATCGCGTTTTACTTCCGATCAGCGCAGCCGGAATATTCAGAATACTACTCAGCGCGTTGCCGATAGAACAGGAGCTTCCGTTGTCCTCGCCTTCAAAATGGATGGGCACAAAATCGCTAAGCCGGGCGATGTGATCATCGGGAAAACCGCCTCCGTCGTAAGGTCCGGGTTGTAAAATGGGATCTCCGATTTCGGCTTCATTACTATTTGCCAGAACATGGTTATTGGACAGAATATAAACCTTACCGTCTTTTTGAACCAGACATCCTAAGGTTCCGGCTGTGATATTGATGTGTCCGATACTCACTCCGCCGGGCGCAGGACGGTATCTTGCGGTATGATCCTGCAAGGCGTAAAAAAGTCCCGTAGGTCTTACGTCGGTGGGAACGTCTTCAATCGTTTGCGGGATGAGTTCTTCTTCCAATAATAATTTTTTTGAAACCTTTGTATCCACGGAACAGATGATAGCCAACTGATCCGTTTTTTTGCCGTTCACAATCTTGTAGCCGATGCCTGTGGCGATAACATGCGGTTTGGTATGAAGATTCTTACGGAATTGAATAAGAACCTGCCGGATTGTGCTTATTTGACGATTCATTTATACCCCCCTCCAAAATTGTTAATTTATGATACGATTGACTGATCAGGAATGCAAATTTTTCTAATTGCAATAATATAAGCTTTTAAAAGGAAAAACGGAAGAGGCGGGGTTGGTGAGAAAGAAGATTAAAGATTAAAGATGAAAGATGAAAGTGACAAAGGCGTGGTGCGTGATGAGTAACGAGTAACAAGTGACAGAGTGACAAGTAACGAGTAACAAAGTGACGAGTGATGAGTAAGACAAAAGATTATCAGAAAGCAGAAAGCAGAGAGCAGAAAGCAGGGACAAGTAACAAGTAACGAGTGACCGGAGAAGCCGCTTACACTCTTAACCCTTAACCCTTAACGAATATTTGACCGGTTACCGGTGGACTGAGGAAGAAAATATAAATCCGAAATTCGAATATTGAAATCCGAAACAAATTCGAATGACCGAATGACAGAAATTCAAAACAAAAATTTGTTGACGAAAAACATTCTGAAATTCAGATACTGTGCAGTTTGATTAAAAACCCCCCTTGCCTTCGGCGTTCCCCCCTTCGAAGGGGGGAAATTAAAAGGGGGGTCTTAATTCCAGAATAAATCGATATTTAACAAGTCAGTAACTCGCGATGCGTAACAAAGTAACAAGTAACAAGGTAATCTGCAACCTGTAACTTGTAACCCTTACACCCTTAACCAATATGTTACAAAACAG
>JAADIP010000176.1 GCA_013151275.1 Calditrichota bacterium
AGAGTGCCGCCCACTTTTTCCACAAACAATGGATGTTTTAAAACTTCTTCGATGCCGTTGTTCATGCCAAGCGCCACCTCGCCCAAACGGTGCGAGCCCTCGTCGGTTTCGATGATCTTTTGCAATGTTTCAAAACCCTTGTCCGCCTGATATTCAACTATCTTTCCCCCTTCGAATTTCAGGTAGATTCCCTGAATGGTGACCCCTGAGTAGCTTACCGGTAAATCCACAAATATTTCGCCCTGAACCGAATTCGCATCGGGACTCGTAAAAACCTCTCCGTCGGGAAAATTGCGTTTACCGGTACATTTTACAATGTTACGATTCACAATATTCATTTTAAGCTCAAGTTCTTTACCGCTATGAACATGCTTTGTAATAATGCGAATCGTTTTGCTTTTGCGCATTACCTGGTAAATATCTTCTTCAAGTTCGTCGAGCATTCGCGGATCTACCATGGAGGCGTTAACCACAACCTCGGTAAAACGCTCCAGACTCATGCCTTCCATATCGGCAAAACCTTTGGTCGGATAAAGCGTCAATACCCAGGGTTTGGAAAGTCGAATGTTCTTAACGGGTTCATCCGCCTGCATAATGGCGCGCGTCGTTTTTTCGGGCGTGTTTGAATACAAAGACGGATCTTCGGCGCCCAAAACTTCGATGTATTTTGTCATGGCTTTGTAGCGGTCGATATGCCATTGCGGAACACGTTTGATCTGATCCACGGTTCCGTACCGCGCCATGGTCGCGCTCCAGACTTTACCGCGGTCATTATCGGGAGGAACGAGATTCACATCCGGAATGCCGCCGTCTTTAATGATTTTTTCCTGCAAAACATAGATCAGGGGCCAGGTGATGGGCTCGCCTTTAATCATGATTACATCGTCTTTTTGTACGCCGTCGAGCGAATAATCCAACAGATATTCCGCCCATTTTTCCAGTTTTTCACGGGGAATTTCAACGCGCATGGCTGATTCCTTTCTGCTTTATTCTTGCCTGTTTTGATTCATTTAAAAAAGAATATACATCACATTTTAAAACCATTCAAAGGAAGTTGACGATTCGGGTTGATCGGGGGGAATTTCGTTTGATTAATTCACAGCGGAAGAAGAAAGAGTAGCGACGAGTGACGCGTAATGCGTGATTCTTGATGAGCAAAAAAATGACAAAAGATTATCGTAATGCGTAACAGTGTTACAAAGTTACAAGTGATGAGTGATTGGAGAGGTTCCCTTAACCCTTAACGCTTAACCCTTAACTAATTTTCGTGATGCGTGCTGATAGAGATTTTCATTATTCATTACCCTTCTGCCCTTGTCGCGGAAAAGTTACAAATACGCCCGCAATTCCGCCTGTCCGGTGTGAATCGTTTTTTTGTACCCCGCATCACGCCGTCCCGAATATTGAAAGGTAAACAAAATATTTTTTGAAAGCGTGTATTCAATCCGCAACTGCCAACCATGCGAAATGCCCTTTTTTTTGCCCTGTGCCATCTCAAAGGGAACGACCAGATTCCGCGGATTATTTAGTACTTCCACATTCTGCACCTGATATTCGGCGCTTGCCCGACCTCTGCCCGGCAAAGCGTAATTCAACCTTTGTTTTAACATCATAAACCATAGCGAAAGCGGGTATAGCGGGGTGGAGTTGCGCTCATAACCGCCCTCGCTTTCAAAACCTATTTCCCAGCGATTTTGCGGTCGATAAGAAAAATTCTGCCGCAGGTAATATCCGCCGATCCGCCGGTTGCGCAACGGAGCTGTGGTCGAATTTCTGATGAACGAACGCAAGCGCGCCTCGCTTTGACTGCGCAGCTTGATCCGCGGACGCCAGTCAATGCGTAATCCCATTTCCTGATTCTTCCGGCGATCGTTTTCGTTAGAATCCAGATACTGGTTGTTGTAATTATTGCTTAACCGATAACGCAGACGAAACGAAAGATTGCGATTATGACGCATCAGATAAATATCCTGATAAAAATTCATAACTCCGCGCACAGTGTACGATTTTTGCAAATGCGAAGGATTGAGTAAGTAAACGGCAAGTTTGTCGGGATCCCGGGATTCTTCCTCGATTCGTAAATACGATTCCCCGCTGATTTTTGAAAACCAGCGGTTTTTTAAATTCTTATATTTTCTGGTGTATTTGTAAGGATCAAAACGCAGCCTGAAAGCAGTCTGAACATTGGAAACCGGCTCAAATTTTCCGGAAGGCAAAATGTACAAAATATAATTACCGAGCGGGTCGGGAACGTATTCCTTTAGCCAGGGATCGAAACGTAAATTGCCCCGACCTTCTCCCACTTCCACATAAACCTTCTCCTTTAGCGCCGTCTCTTCGGTTGAAAGCCGATACTGCCACGAAAGGTCAAAAGCGTTTTTGTAAGCCCGCTGCGTCAAATCGATTTGGGCAAGACTCGTCGAGCGGTCCCGCCAGCTTGTGTCCTGAACCGCGGGATCGATGTAAAACAATTTCAACGTGTCCACCTGAATTGCCTCAAAGTGTTTTGTGTAATCCTTTTTGCGCTGCATCAGAGTCAGATTTAATGTTGTGGATTTAACATTCTTTAAACCCAACCGCAATTGATAGGTGTTGCTTATCGCCTGAAGCAGCAGATCGCCGCTTTGCTGAGGATCGTAAACATAATCCCGTCTGTTGTTAAAATTCAGAACTCCCGAAAGATGTTTGAATTTTGCCAATTGCAGACCTATTCCGGCGTCGTCAAAACGAAATCCGGTTAACGACAATTCCGAACGCTGTTTGCGCCACTCTCCCTGATAATTTAACTGAGGCGTAATTTTCCAAATTGATTTTTCGACGAACAAACCGTATCGTTTCCAATTATCTTTTAAATTTGCTTTCCGGTTATCGCTTGTAATTTGTAAGAAATAGATTTTCGAAGTCAGTATCCGGGGTCGATCGACAGCTAAACGCCATTCCGTTCGATTGCTGGTAAAACCGGATTGACTGAATTTTCCGATATTATTCAACAACTGAACGGATTCCGCGGGTTGGTAGCGCGTGTTTAATTGAAAACTGAGCTCTTCGGGATTGTCGGTCGCGGCGGAATACAAATTCCAGTAACGTCGGAAATCGGGATTCTGAAAACGATCGGCGGCGCGGAAGGTTTTTTGAATGTATCGCGTGTTGAAAGTCATGTTTAATTGTCCGAGATTCGTGTTTTTAATTTTAAGCGGCAAGTCGCTGACGGATGATTTTAACTGAAAAGCATGTCCCTTATTGTCGCCGTCGTCAACCGAAGAAAATGTGTTCCGATCCAGATTGCTCAAAGCGTATTCGGCTTCTATTTTCAACGGTTTCCACGGTTGACCGCTCAGATGAAGATCAATTAATTCCTGTTTTGAAGGAAGAGGAATCAGGCGAACGGGCGCGTATTCTCCCTTACCGGGTCCCACCCAGCGATAAACGCCGAGCCTGTCGCGAACATAATCTCCCTTTCCTTTTCCCAAAAATGAATACGAAACCGAATAATCTCCGGCTTGCTTGCCTACGTATTTGAAAATCGTGTACTTTATTCCGTTCAGCAAAGTATCCGTTTGAATATAACTTGCAAGGGAATCGCCTTTGTACTTGTAGCCCGGCTCCAGCGCCTTAAAAGGATCATCGCCGGCTTGCTTAAGAATCGCTTTTTCCTGTGCAGTCAGTGCCGCGCTTTCTTCCAGCACCTGTCCCGTGTTGTCCTGCTCACGGTAATAATGCACATTCAATTGCAATTTGTTTGATTTAAACTGATGCTGGGAAAACGCGCTGTACACATTTCGGTTGTAATTTTGAACCGCCGGAAAGTACTCAAAATCGACCTCGATGCGCGATTCGCTTGTGATTAAACGATGGTTGGTAAAACGTATCTGTCCGTTGCCGTATTCGATCACATAGTCGTTGCTTTCGCCGCGCACCATGCGTTCGCCGTTAATGTAAACACGTTCCGTTCCCGCAAGTACAATAATTTCGCGTTCGCCGTTTTTTCCCGTTAAAAGATAAGGTCCCTGATTGCCTTCCTGTCCTAAAAAGGAGACGTGATGAAAAAAACCGCGTGTACTGGCAATGGTCACCCCAAGCCGGTTCCGTTTGATCGATGTTTCAAGCGTAAGTCCCTGCAACTTTCTTTGAATATTTCCGAACTGAGTATTTTTGTATGCCAGATTAAAATCGCCTACCGTTCCCTGAATAAACGGACTTTTAAATTGAACAAAGACCTTATCCACCTCTTCCAATGTCTGAGTATTGCCTTCGGGTTGAATGGGTGTTGCTTCGTCGGTGAGGGCTGCCACAATTTCAATGTCATCGGTGAGCTTGCCGGAAAGCTGCAGGTTCAATCCCGAATTCAATGTAAAATCCTGATTACTGCCTATTTGAATTCCGCGCATAATACTGCCGCTGGTCTGCAGAGTAGAGGGAATATGCGCCAGGGGATTTTCCAACCGAATGGCGCGCATGCGGACGCCTTGCTGCAGGGTTTTTAAACTGTCGCTGCCGATATTTTTTTTGCTCGAATCCAATTCGAATAAGCGAAAGTTACGGCGCAGAAGAATGGGAAGACGTTGATAGCGAATGCGCAGCGAATCGCCGGACTTGAATTTTCGGTAAAAATGAATGACCTTGCTGTCGTCTAATTTGTAATCGAGCGTTTCACTGAGGGGCTGCCGGTTAAGCCGGATTTGGAGAGTATTCGATCGAAGATAATGTGTCGGCGGAAAATTATATTCATATTCGGGATCCGTGACTATGATAAGCGTATCCGTTCGCCAAACGAAAGACGGAATGATGGTCTGGGACGGTCCTGCTTTTATGCAAATCAGAATGAATAAAAGTACCGCGGTAAAACTAATCGAAGCGCGAGAAACCTTCATTTCGATTCCACTAATCTCCCGGCTACCACCTGATTATCATCCAAAATGAAACACAAGAAAGTATTATCATCGTTTATTGACGGCATAATTACCAGATCCCTCGGGGCGACCAGCGGTTTTTCCAGGGTCAATTTTATGGGAAAAACCGTTTGCAGATCGGGCGTAACACGAAAAATCGATTTAGCCGCTTCATCGGCTATTAAAATGCCCAGCCGATCATCCGTTGCCAGTCCCGCAGGGTGGATAAATTGCGGATAATTAACGGCGCGGATAAAGGTTCCGAAAAAATCGAAAATAATGATGGCTTTGCGTGAAATATCCGAAATTACTACCCATTGATTTTTAAGAATATCCAGTTGGATCGGCTCCTGAAGTTCGCCCTGTCCCGATTCGTAGGTTCCGAAAAAACGTTCCGGCTGCCCGTTGCGATTTAGTTTTATTACCTTGTTCTCCAGATGATCGAGAATGAACAAATCGTTTTGCGAATTTAAAGCGCAGCTCAGCACTTCTCCGAACTGGTATTCTTCCGACCAGTTGGGATCGCTGACCAACTCCGCCAGGTAATTCATTTGGCGGTCGTAGCGTTGAAGACGCCGGTTATTGTAATCGGCAACGTAAATATTCAGAAGTGATTTTACCCAGATGTCCGACGGCATGTCAAATTGATCCGGCTCAAATCCAAATCCCCCGACCGATTTTAAAAACTTTCCGCGAAGATCAAACAGTTGAATCCGATTGTTACGGGAATCCACAACAAACAGGGTTCCGTCGTCGTTGACGGCAATGGCGGAGGGATCGTTAAATTGACCGGTATCCTGCCCTTGCTGCCCGAAACGGTAGCTTTCGATAAATTGCTGGGCATTTGTTTTTGAGGGCGTTGCTAAAACACAAACGGCAAAATAGGCGATTAAAGCAAAATTCAACAAATATTTTTGTATTCTTAAGCGCATGAACTTTTCCCCGAAGAATTAGATTTGATAAATATCCAAAATGACTTAACGGTCGTTTCTGTTACTTTTGAAAGGGCGGCAACGAACGAAAATCTTTTCCCAAAACAATGGTCACCGTAGCTTTGGCGGATTGAGGCTTGTATCCCTGATCCTGTTGATAGGGGATTCTTAGCAATTTTGATAATTTGCCGATAAATTTTCCTTTTGGCAGATTCCCCTTAAAAACGGATTTTGGTAAATTCCATTGAACCTTGCCGTTAACCCGAAAATTTTCGGTATTGACCACGTCAAACCCGTTTTGCTCTAAAAAATTGCTCAAATTGTTGGCAATACCCCGTTCTCCAGCCCCGTTCAAAATTTCAATTTTTAAAGGTTTTTGTGTTTCATCAGGCGCGCTGATTTTTGCCCGCAACGATTTTAGCCGAGCGTCATCCGGAAAAAACTCAAGAGCCGTGTTTATCACTTCGTTTGCGCGTTTTTTTTCTCCGGCTTTTACCAGCGATTCTGCTTCGGTTATTATTTTTTCTTTTGCCGAACCGGTTAATCTTTTTAATTGCGGATCATAAGGATTAATTTTACGCGCCTGCTCAAGCAACAACAGCGCATTGTTGTCACGCGGGTTCAGAATCTGATCCCGATCAATTTTAATTTGCGCCTGATCGAGAAGCGCCTGCAGCATTTTTAACCGGAAACTATCCGGTTGAGTGAAGCTCTCCTTTGTTAACGCCGAATCGGCGGGAGTTTTTGGCTCGGAAGTTTTAAAATGCAGTCTGGAAATTATTATCGCCAGCATAACGATCACCAGGGCGCTGAACAGGGAGTAGCGCATTCCCGGTTTTAAAAGTGTACCGGCTAATGAGTTCCGTTTTTGCTTTTTTGTCTCTTTTTCGGACGGACTTTGGGATAATTGGGTCATGAACACGGTTACGCCCGTTTTTTGCAGCGCCGAACGCATTTCCTGACAACTTTGGAAGCGCTCTTCGGGTTTTTTAGCCAGAGCTTTTAAAAGCAAATCATTCATAAACGGCGAAACATGTTCAATCGGCTCGGGTTTTTGATAGAGGATGCAATGATAAACTTCGCCGGTAAAAAAAGGCGGTTTGCCGTTTAATAAATCGTAAAGGGTGGCTCCGAGAGAATAGATATCAGAACGGACTGATAAGGGCTTTCCGCTTACTTGCTCCGGCGACCAGTAGAGAATTATGGTCGAAGCCGTTGAATCCTGCACAAGATTCAGAGCCTGCCGAATAGGTTCGGACAGTCCGAAATCGATAAGTTTGATTGTCCGTTGTGAAGTAAGAATAATATTATTGGGCTTAAGGTCGCGATGCAGGATGTTCTGGTCATGCGCAAATTCCAACGCGTTTAGAATTTGTTCCGCAATCCATTTGACCTCTTCTTCGTTTAGCCGGTTAGTCTGTCTTTTTAATTTAACCGTTTTCAGACTGCTTCCGGGAACATGTTCCATCTCAAAATAGGCGTAACGTCCTTCGGTGTGAGTTTGATAAAGACGAGCGATATTCTGATGGTCTAAAACAGAAATCAATTGACTTTGTTCGATGAGGTAGTTAAAAGCTTCGCGATCACGCCGAATTTGTTCGGGAATGACCAGAACCACTTTTGTTTGATTTTCCTCCAAGTCCCGAACTTTAAAAGCAAAGCTATGACTTCGACGCACCGGATTGCTTAATATTTCAAAGCGATCGTCAAATTTATAACCGGTGTGCAAACCTTTTAACATGGGATCAAGCGGAAAGTTGGGTATTTTTTCCATAACAAAGACCCGTCACTATTTTATCTTAACTGTATGAGTATATAAATAAATCCGTCAAGATTCAATCCAATTTACCGGAAGCGGCTTACACTTGCGAACGGAGCCGTTAATCGGATTAAAAGAAACTTTTGTGAACAGCGTAAAGTTTAACCAATGATTTCTTCCCGAAACATAAGGATACTCTGCCTTAAGAAGACTATTGTTGATTTGCATGTTCGATTTTAAAATATTATTTTAAACAAAAGGTTAGCGGGGATTAGTTTTTGCCATGATTGACACACTAAAAATTTTCGATGAATTAAGCGCGGAGCTGCAGCCGGGCGCGGCGAAAAAAATTGCGGCTATTATCGGCGCCATGTACGAGGAGTTGCTGAACACGGTAACCAAGACCGAGTTCAATGAATTAAAAGAGATTGTCCGCGATCTCTCCGAAGCGCAAAAAGAATTGGTCCAGGCTCAGAAAAAAACAGAGGTAAGATTAGACCAACTTACCCGACAAGTTGAAGAGTTGGTAAAGGCAACAGAAGCAAGATTAGACAAGCTTACCGGGCAAGTTGAAGATTTGGTTGAGGCGCAGAAAAATACAGAAGTCAGATTAGAACAGCTAACGGGACAAGTTGAAGAGTTGGCGGAAGCCCAAAAGCGCACGGAAAGCCGTGTTGAAGAGTTGGCAGAAGCCCAAAAGCGCACGGAGGTTCGCGTAGAGGAGTTAGCCGCAGCTCAGAATCGTACGGAAAAGGCTTTGCTGAAATTGACCAAAGAGCACGCGGAAACTCGTAAACAACTGGGCGGTTTGTCCAATACCGTTGGATATACTCTGGAAAATGAAG
>JAADIP010000237.1 GCA_013151275.1 Calditrichota bacterium
GAAGCATACAAACTTGAAATCGGGCTTCTGATTAATTTTGGTACAAGGAGATTAGAGTTTAAGAGAATAATAAACAGTCTTAACCGCAGATGAACGCTGATTAAATGATTTCGCTGATTAACATTACCCATTTGTGAATCAAAATAAACCTGTTATTCAAACAAAAATTACCGAACGCGTCGCTAATCTAAAAATCTGTGTAATCCCGAAATCAGCGCCAACCTGCTGTTATGACAATTAATGCAGACTAAACGATCCCGCTGATTCTAAATGTGCGCCTAATCCCGAAATAAGCGTCAACCTGTATTCAGACAACGTTCTCTGATTAACATTCACCATTTGTGAATCAAAATAAACCTGTTATTCAAACAAAAATTACCGAACGCGCCGCTGATCTAAAAATCTGCGTAATCTCAAAATCAGCGCCAATCTGCGATTCAGACAACTAATGCCGACTAAACGATCCCGCTGATTCTAAATGTGCGCCTAATCCCGAAATAAGCGTCAACCTGTATTCAGATAACGTTCGCTGATTAACATTACCCATTTGTGAATCAAAATAAACCTGTTATTCAAACAAAAATTACCGAACGCGCCGCTGATCTAAAAATCTGTGTAATCCCGAAATCAGCGCCAATCTGCGGTCAATCAGCTCTTAATTTAAACCGTCTAAGGCTTTGTCCAGCCGCTTAAGAAAGTAATCCACTTCACTCCGAGAAATTATGGTCGGCGGTAAAAAGCGGATGAATGCTCCGGTGGAAAGGGAGACCTTTACTCCGTTTTTCGCCAGGGCTTCCTGCGCTTTGTGCACGTTTTCCTCGCTTCCCAATGAAAAAGCGACCATCAGTCCCCGGCAGCGAATTTCGCCCATCACGGGATGTTTTTTCCGCAGCTCTTTAAAGCCTTCGTAAAGCTGTCGGCTGCGATCGACGACGTTTTGTGTAACGTTCTTTTCGCGCATCTGTCGCGTGGCGATTAACGCCGCGGTCATAGCCATCGGATTGCCGCCGAAAGTGGAGCCGTCGTAGCCGTGACGCATGGCATTGCCGATCTCTTTGCGCGCGACGACCGCGGTTACCGGGTAGCCCCCTCCAAATGATTTTCCGATGACCATCAAATCGGGAACAACATCGTAGCTCATGCAGGCAAACCAGTCTCCTGCTTTTACGGCGGTTCGCCCGAATCCCGCTTGCACCTCGTCGTCAATAATCAATGCGCCTTTCTCCTTTGCCAATTGCCAGAGTCGATGAACAAATTCTGGATCGGCTGGTCGGTTGCCCGCTTCTTCTCCCTGCACCAATTCAAGAATGATAATTTTCGCGCCGGTTTTTTCCATCAATTCTTCAACATTTTCGATATTGTTAAACTCCGCGAAATGCACCCAGTCCAGATTGTGCAGACCGAAAGGTTTTCTGTATTTTTCGTTCCAGGTAACCGCTACCGCGCCGTGCGTTCTGCCGTGAAATCCGCCCTTAAACGCTATGACGTTAGTGGTTCCCGTAAAAGCTTTGGCAATTTTAAGGGCTTTGTCAACGGCTTCGCCGCCAGAGTTCTGCCAGTAAAATTGATCTAATCCTTCGGGCATCATGGAGTGGATTTCCTTGAGAAACCGGGCGCGGGCTATCTGGATGCGGTCTTCTTTCATTGAAATCAAAGTGCTTGCCTGATTAAAAAGACCGACCGCAATTTCGCGGTTTGCCATGCCCAAATTTGTTGCGCTGTAATTGCTGTCCATATCCAGATACCATTTTCCTTTGGTGTCCATTATCCAGCATCCGTCGCCCTTTACGGGAATGATATCTTCTTCGGGACGGGAAACGGGCATTTTGTATTGCCTGTGCAAATCAATGGCTTCGGCGGTGGAAATTTCGGAATATTCCAGTTGCTCAGCGATCCGTGCCAATTCATCCCTGCTTAAACCCGACCCGGTAAAATAATCGACAATAATATCCGCCTGAACTTCATTTAACGGCTGGCGCAAAGGAACATTCAAAAGAAGCGAATTTAGTTGATCAATGTGTTTTTCCGCTCTGTCTTGAAGCACGTTTTCAGTTACTTCGTGAATGCGTTCGAGCGTTGCGTTTGTACGCTCCGGATGCAACGTGCGGTTGTAAACAATGGCGTCTCGAAGTTTTTGCATTGTATTTGGCTCCTCCGGAATTAGAAAGGTGAATGTTGAATTAAAATTGCAAAAAGTGTACGGAATACTTATTCATATCGGTGTGATTTTATGCACTTATTTGTCGGGAAAAATAAATCGGGAAAAAACATGAGATATTTCTGTTTCGAGGCACTTTTTTAATTCCCGCAGTTAACGCCCGGAAGAGTCACCGGACATTCTTGAATTCTTGAAAATTTTTACGAAAACAATCAGCCGCTTCTGATTTCGGTTTCAGGTCTCGGGATTTTGGCAGGCAGCGCATCCGCTTTTTTGAAATTTATTAAACCATTTTTAAGATAAATCTTGCATCAAGAAATTTAAATTTGTAATCTTTAATTGTTTCTAAGAAAACCTCAAAATGAAAACGGTTTATTGATTATGGAGAAGGAAGTCGTCGTTTTTTGTACAGTTTCGGATGAAGCGCAGGCGGAATCCATTGCCCAAACGCTGGTGGAAGAGAAACTTGCGGCGTGTTGCAATATTGTTCCGCATTTAACTTCCGTTTATTTTTGGGAGGGTAAAATTCAAAAGGATTCCGAAGTATTGCTTATTATCAAAACATTATCTAAAGTTTACGCCTTGCTGGAAAAAAGAATAAAGGAATTGCATTCTTATCAGGTGCCCGAAATTATCGCGTTGGACATCAAGCAGGGAAACTCCGATTATCTGAAGTGGATTCATCAGGTGGTAAAACCATGAATATCTCAAAAATAATTTTGGACAAAAAAGCGGATTCCTATCGCATCACATTTAATTGTCTCGATGTTTTTGACGAAATTCTCGCGGCTCAAAAGAATTCGGATTTTAATCTTGAAACGATCTACGAAGAATTTCATGACCTGGCAAAAACGGCGATTAAAGCGGAACCCAATAAAGTACTTATTCGTCGTGTTACCAATAATTTATTAAACCATTGTAAACGGGTTTTAAGTTCGGACAAGACGCCGGTTGAAATTCTGGAATCGGTTCGGGAAAAAATTCAGGCGGCGCGCAGGGAGATTGAACAAACGGCTCAGAAAATCGCCGTTATGGCTTCACGGGCAATCGCGCATACCAACCGGGTTCTGACAATGAGTAACGATTATCTTGTAATTAAAACGATTTTAGAAGCCGAAAAACAAAAGCGAAGATTTGAAGTTTTTGTCGTTAAAAGTGATCCGCCTGCCGAAGGGCTTGATTTAGCGGAATTTTTGGCAAAAAAGGGCGTTAAGACCACGGTGATCGCGGATTCGCAAATCGGTGTGTTTCTCCCTAAAATGAATTTGGTTTTTCTCGGTGCGGATCGGCTTTACGAAAAAGGATTTGTCCACAGAGCCGGAAGCCTTCCTTTATGCCTGACGGCAAAATTTTATAATATCCCGGTCTATTTGTTATCCGAAACGCGAAGCATCCTTCTGGAAAAAGAACGCTCCGTGAAATATTATGATCAGGATAGCTCGGAAGTCTATGTCCCGAAAAATTCCGCTATTCAGGTAATGAATATTTATTACGAATCCACTCCTCTTGATCTGGTTTACAAAGTTGTTTGCGAAGACGGAATTTTTGAAATGAAAGAATTTATCAGTTGGTATTTAATGGAGTAAAAATATGTTATCCGGCACATTTATCGCGCAATTGAAAGATAAAAATTTAGTGGAAATTCCGGCGGAAATTGTAAACAGGCTCGAACTCAAAGAAGGGGACAAAATTGAAGTTTCGGTGAAAAGAATTCGACCGGGCAGGCTTGAAATCAGAATATCAAAAAATCCCTTAACCCGATTAACCGATCTTATTCAGGAGTCTGAAAAGCGATGAAAATAATGACCTGTTTTATCGATAGCTCCGCCTGGATCGCCATCATTGACGGACAGGATCCCAACCATCAAAAGGCAAAACAATTTTTCGAATATCTGCTGGAAAGAGACGCTAAGCTGGTCACAAATAATTATATTATTGACGAAACCCTCGACGAACTTAAAAGGCGATTCGACGTGGATTTGTCCCTGAAATTTATGAAAATTATCGATGAAGCGATGCTGACCATAAATTTGCGCATGGACTGGATTTCAAGGAGAATCCGGCGTTCGGCGCTGAATAATTTTTTACGTTCCAATAACAAAGACTTAAAACTAAAACATTTCTATATTAAAGAATCCATTAAACGCAAAAAGGTCGATATCATCTTTTCATTTGATCAAAATTTAAATGAATTCAATCTGCCTGTAATGCCTCAACTAAATCAGGGATTATGAATCTATTATTTTACAATACATTCGAGCTTAAACAAAACGCGTTCGTTTTTTTGTGCGGCGACGATTCCAGCGAGCTTTTGAGCAGCATCCTGGCAAGAGAAATTGCCGGACAGGGGCAAAAAGTACTGATCGCCTCCACCTTTCCGATCCCTTATCCGGTTGAAGGACAGATTCTGGTCAATATTGAACCTCAACTGCTAAGACAAAAACTGACCTCCGATCCTTCGCCGATTATCTACTTATGCAGCGGAATCGAAAACGATCAACTGATTCCCATATCGCCGGATTTTTTCGAACAATTTCAATTAAGCCTAAACAAAGATATTCGAATAATAATATTCGTCAGAGAACTAACAAAAGAGTTGCTCGCTCAAAAGAACATAAAGCATAATTCTATTTTCATCACCGCTCTGAATTATCAAAAGGTAAACGAACAATTGAGCGGCTTTTTTAACGATCTTGAAAGCGAAAGCGAAGTCACGTTTACGGACGGGCTTAAATTGCACTGGGAAGCCATCGTCAAACAGAATTGTCCCGCCAGATTCTCCGGAGAAGATTCCGGGATGGAAAATCACGTTCTGTTTTTAAATCAGGTAAAATCAATCATTGACGAAAACAGGGTCATTCCCATCACCCGAAGCCTCGGCAATCTTTATGAGCGGGTATTTATCGGCGACATTAACGAATACAAGATAAGGGAAATTTAATGCGGTTTCCGGTCGTATTAATCTGCGGTACGGACGATCACAGCACAGCCTGCGCTCTGCGTCTTTTCAGAGCCGGATTCAGGATTATTTTAGCAGCTTTTCAGAATCCGGTCGATCTGCACCAGCATCGCACTTTTACACGAACCGTTTATTCTGGCTTTAGAACCATTGACGGCGTCACCGCAAGGACATTTAGTCATTGTATCGAAAAGAATCTCATTCCCATGGAAAGTTCGTTTGATCAGTATTTGCAATTCATGCTTAATAATAATGAAATCGCAACTCTGTTAATTGATGATCTGAAAACGGGTTATAAAATTCCTTGCGACTATGCGGTGAATATCGATTCCGCCGTTTTTCATAAAATTCAGCCTCATCTTAATGACGAGGTCCGTTTGGTTAGTATTAACTGCGACGAAGCGTCCGACTATTTGATTTCGACCCATTTTGCTTATGTGGGAAGGGTTATTTATCCTTTTGACGAAAATGCGGATGAGTTTAAAAAGTCCGATCTTTTTGAGAAAAAACCGACAACAGTGATCAACGCTCCGATTGAAGGGGTTTTTGTCGCTTCAAAGGAAATCAACCGCCCCATTCTGGAAAGAGAAGAAATTTGCAAAATCAATGATATTCCCATACTGTCGCCTGTTTGCGGCATAATTACGGGATTGATCAACAGCGGTTTAATGATTACGAGCGCCACGCCGGTAGCCGAGATAAGTCCCAAAAAGATTACCTACGACGCCAGATTACTGCCTGTTGAATCGTTTGCCATTGCGGGCGGCGTTCTGGAGGCGATTATTTTTGATTGGCGGCAAAAAACAAAATAACCTTTTTAATCTTGAGATAATGTTTGAAGTAAAGATCAATTCGGAAATTTTAATAAAGAAGCTCGGATTTTTTATTGAACCTTATCATAACCGATTTGTTGTTCCGCAATTTAAGACACGGAGGACATTAAATGGCTGAACAGATGCTGCAATTTTTTACTCAGGCTCGCGATTTTGTTTGGGGCGCGCCTTTATTGATTCTGCTTGTCGGCACCGGAATTTACCTTACCATTTTGTTGAAAGGAATTCAACTCCGGAGATTGGTTTATTCGCTGTATCTCGGACTTGTTAAGCGAAAAGAAGATTCGGATGAGCCGGGAGATATCAGCCATTTTCAGGCGTTAATGACCGCGCTTTCCGCCACCGTGGGAACCGGGAATATTGCCGGCGTTGCCACCGCCATAACCGTGGGCGGTCCGGGAGCTCTTTTCTGGATGTGGATTACCGGTCTTTTCGGAATGGCTACCAAATACAGCGAAGCGATTCTTGCCGTTAAATACAGACAGGTGGATGAGAACGGCACCATGAGCGGCGGACCCATGTACTACATTCAAAACGGGCTGAAAATGCGCTGGCTTGGGATATTGTTCGCCATTTTTGCGGCTGTGGCTGCATTTGGCATCGGAAACATGGTTCAATCTAATTCGGTCGCCGAAGCCTTAAATTTGAGTTTTAATATTCCGCATGTCTATTCCGGTTTGGTTTTAATGCTCCTTACGGTGATGGTTATTATCGGAGGAATAAAAAGTATCGGCAAAGTAACCGGCTTTCTGGTTCCCGTAATGATCGTTTTTTATTTTATCAGCGCGTTTTTTATTATAATCATTCATCTGGATAAGATACCCGCAATTTTTGCTTTGATATTCAAAAGCGCTTTTACGGGGCAGGCGGCTCAGGGCGGATTTTTAGGCGCCACCGTGATGTTAACAATCCGCTGGGGAGTAAGCCGGGGCGTTTTTTCCAATGAATCCGGTCTGGGAAGTTCGCCAATCGCCGCCGCCGCAGCTATTACAAAACATCCGGCGACTCAGGCTCTGGTCTCCATGACACAAACGTTCATCGATACCATTGTAATTTGTACGATGACCGGACTGGTTATTCTGCTTTCCGGGCTGTGGACAAACGAACCGTTGGTTACCGGCGCGAAATTGACCTCGCAGGCGTTTAGCGCGTCGCTGCCTGTGGTTTCATGGCTGCCGGGTAATTATGGCGGACTTATTGTTTCTATCGGATTGGTTTTGTTTGCCTATTCAACTATTTTGGGCTGGAGCTACTACGGAGAAAAATCTTTGGAATTTATCACGGAAATAGGACCCAATGTTCGCCGCTTTGTCTCGTATTTGCTGATCGTTATTCTGATTGTGCCTTTCTTTATCGTACAAAATGTTCAGCAGGGAAGGACCATTTTAAGCGTATTTCTGATTTTGATCTATGTTTGGATTTTCATTCAGATAAGATCGAAAATTAAGAAGCCCGATTTAAAGACCATAACCGTCATGTATCGCGGCGCGTTTGGCGTGTATGTTTTGATCGGAACCGTGGCTCAATTGGAGCTTGTCTGGATAATGGCGGATGTTTTCAACGGATTAATGGCTTTTCCGAATTTGATCGGTTTGATCGGACTTTCGGGAATCGTATTAAAAGTGACGAATGATTATTTTAATGACAAAAAATTCAATAAATAATTTGACATGATTTTAATGAATTTTTATATTAGAAGTCTTGTATTAAAACATAAGAGCCAGTAGCTCAGTCGGTAGAGCAGCGGCCTTTTAAGCCGTTGGTCCGGAGTTCGAGTCTCCGCTGGCTCACTGAAAAGCCTGCCAGGGTTAATCTTGCAGGCTTTTTTTATTTTGAAAAAGTGAATCGATTGTCGTTTTCCAGTTTTATTTGTTCATTAAAGCGAATATGACGAAATTCTTACGGTTTGAATTAAACGAGGTTCCGAATTAACAATGGTTCAAAAAAATAGATTCTATTTCGATTACGCCGCCAATACTCCGGTGGATCCTGAGATTCGTCGTTTTCTTGCCGAGTTTTATGAAACGCATTACGGAAATTCCGCCGGTATTCATCATTTTGCCCGCGATATGCGCGAGGTTCTGGACAGGGCGCGTGTCGTTGTAGCCAAGGCGATCGGTGCGGGAAGTTCGGAAATTGTTTTTACTTCTTCCGCTACCGAGAGCAATAACATGATCTTAAAAGGTCTTGCTCATAAATATCCCGATAAAAATCACATTATTATCAGCTCTGTCGAACATTCTTCGGTTTTCGAGGTAACGCAGTTTTTAAAAACAATCGGATTTTCCGTTTCTTTTATTCCCGTCGATCAAAACGGAAAAATTGATGCCGACGAAATTGAAGGCTTAATCCGTCCCGAGACATTGTTGGTTTCCGTTATTTGGGTAAATAACGAACTCGGCACAATTCAGCCGCTGGAAGAGATCGGGAGTATCTGCAGACAAGCCGGAATTCTCTTCCACACCGACGCGGTTCAGGGATTTGCAAAGTTACCCGTTAATGTTCGTGAAACGAACATCGACCTGTTGACGGCTTCTTCTCATAAAATTTACGGACCTTTGGGCGCCGGAATGGCTTACATTAAAGAGGGGATTAAATTAGAACCGTTGCTGCACGGCGGGGGGCATGAAGACGGAAAACGCTCATCCACCGTCAACGTACCGGCGATAGCGGCGTTTGCCAAGGCGGTGGAATTGTATCAACCAGCGGCTAAAACGGAATTCGAGCGTATTAAAAAATTCCGGCAGAAAATAGTTCAGTCGGTTTTGGAGTCCGTACCCGATTCGCGGATTAACGGAGATCCCGACGGACTGCCGCACATCATTAATTTGTCGTTTAAAAATGTTGACGGCGAACTTCTGGCTATCTATTTGGATCGAAAGGGAATAGCGGTGTCAACCGGTTCGGCGTGTTCCACCGGCAAAATCCGCGCTTCGAGAATTCTGGAAGCGTGCAATGTGTCTGTCGAATGGCGAAAGGGAACCATTCGGATTAGTCTGGGTCGCTTTACTACCGATGAAGCCGTTGATTATCTGATTAAAGAATTGGTCAATGCCGTTGAAAAGGTGAGAAAAATATCATGAAAACAACGTTCTTGTGCCATTACAGCGAGATCGGTTTAAAAAAAGGAAACCGAAACTATTTTGAACGTATTTTAGAACAAAATATTCGGAAGAGTATTGAAAGAGCTCTGCCGGAAAGCGAATTTTCAATTCATCTGGATTATAAACGTTTTATAATCGATTTTAAGGAACAGGTTGAAGAGGAACGGGTCGGGACGGCGCTGCATCGGGTGTTTGGAATAGTGAATTACGCCTGTGTCAGAAAAACAAATCTCGAATTAAGCGAAATCGAACAAGCCGCCGTGGAACTGATTTCCGCAAAAGAGGGCAAAACATTCGCCATAAGAACAAAACGCGCCGATAAAGCATTCCCGTTGAATTCCAATGAGGTTAATGTCCGGGTCGGCGCCAAAGTAGTTGAAGCGACCGGAAAATCCGTGGATTTAACGATTCCGGAGATAACCTGTCATATCGAAATTATGAAACAAGGGGCTCTTGTCTATGTGGATAAAATTCAGGGTCCGGGCGGATTGCCGGTAAATTCGAGCGGAAAGGTGCTGGTTTTGCTTTCGGGCGGATTTGATTCGCCGGTAGCCGCTTTTTACGCCATGAAACGCGGAGCCAAATGTTCGTTTATTCATTTCCATTCTTATCCGTACACAAATAAATTTTCTCAGGAAAAGGTTATTGATCTGGCTAAAAAATTGAATGAATACCAGTTTAAAAGCCGTTTGTATATGGTTCCTTTTGCCGAGACCCAGGAGGAGATTGTTTTCAATTGTCCCGATCGTTTACGGGTGATTTTGTATCGTCGTTTTATGATGCGAATTGCCGAGCGTCTTGCCAGAAGGAAGGATTTGAAAGCTGTTGTAACAGGGGAGTCTTTGGGACAGGTTGCTTCTCAGACTTTGGAAAATATAGCAGCCATCGAAGAAGCCATTACCTTACCGGTTTTACGTCCGTTGGTGGGCATGGATAAAAATGAAATCATTCAGGTTGCCCGAAAGATCGGCACGTATGAGATTTCGGTAAAACCGCACGACGACGCCTGTACGCGCTTTATGCCCAGGCAGCCCGAAACCCGGGCGAAGCTGGAAAAAGTACTGGAAGCCGAAAAATCGCTTGATGTTGAAGATTTGGTTGAAAAGGCGTTTCAGAGCATCGAAATTTTGGAAATCTGAGTTGCATCCGATTTTTGTAATTATTATATTTGCAGTCTTGAAAATAATGCACCTGTAGCTCAATTGGTAGAGCAGCGGACTCTTAATCCGTTGGTTGAAGGTTCGAGTCCTTCCAGGTGTACAAAGTTTGCCTGAGACGGCATGATAGCGCGCTTAAATGCACAGTTTTAAGGACTTCGATAAAAAACCCCCCAATCAAAAAAGACCGGGAACATAAATAGTTGTACAGTTCCGTCCGCTGAGATTATTAAGTTTCTAAACACGGTAATGCGGAAATCAAGTAAATCACAGTTCGGATAATTGGTTGTAATGTTGAAAATCGCTGATATCTCTTATTTAATAAAATCCCGACACGTACAATGAAAAAAGGTGAATACGAAGCGAAAGGAGAGCAAAGTTGTGTCAAAAAAAAGAAATTTATTTCACTGTAGGTGAGTTGATTGAAATCCTAAAATCTCTGCCTCAGGATATGCCAATACTGACCAGCGGATATAATAGCGGTTTTGATAATTTTTATCACCCTTACATCTTAAAATTAAAGCACGAACCGGAAAACATGTACTTTGACGGGGAATTTCAATACGCCGATAAAGAGGATAAAGATACTTTCGAAGCTGTTGTTTTGCAAAGGGTGTTTAGAGATGATTAAAACTGTCTGAACCATGAGTTTTGTGGTAAAGCCCGACTCCCAATAAATCTATCCCACTATCATGCCGCAGGTTGTTATCGGTGTGTATTAATTTTCATCATTGCAATATTATCCTCAAAGTTTACACCTCCAACAACATCCGCAAAGGGTCTTCTAAAAGTTCTTTCACTCTCACGAGGAAACTCACCGATTCTTTTCCGTCCACAAGACGATGATCATAAGAGAGCGCCACATACATCATCGGACGAATAACCACTTCACCGTTAACAGCAACCGGTCGCTGCTGTATTTTGTGCATCCCCAAAACAGCCGATTGGGGCACATTGATAATCGGAGTGGAAAGCAGAGAGCCGAAAACCCCGCCGTTGGTAACGGAGAAAGTGCCGCCGGTCATTTCGTCCATTGTGAGCTTATTGTCGCGGGCTTTTTCCGCCAAACGGGCTACCTCTCGTTCAATCTCTGCCAGATTCATCAGATCTGCGTTAAAAATCACCGGCACCACCAGTCCGCGCGGCGTAGAAACGGCTATGGAAATGTCGCAGTAATCATGGTAAACAATCTCGTCTCCGTCAATCGCTGCATTTACAACGGGAAATTCCCGCAAAGCAACGGAGCACGCCTTGACAAAAAAAGACATGAATCCCAATTTAACGCCATACTTTTCCTGAAATATCTGCTTGTACCTGGTCCGCGCCTCAATAACAGCTCCCATATCGATTTCGTTAAAAGTGGTCAGCATGGCAGTTTGATTTTTAGCGGCAACCAGGTGTTTGGCAATGGTTCGCCGAAGGGTGGAAATCCTTTCACGTCGTTCAGTGCGCTGGGCGGGCTGTCTTTTTGTTGCAGGCTGAACAACATCTTCCTTCTTTTTTTCAACGGGAATTCTTTTTTCTTCGGTAACGGACTGGCTTGGCTGAGCCGGGAGCTCCGCTTTTTTATGAGCAGCCACAGCCTTAAGAGCGTCGGATTTGGTAATTCTGCCTTCCGTGACGCTTCCCTTAATCTCATCGGCAGCAACACCGGCTTCTTCCAATATTTTTGCCGCCACGGGTGAAATTTTCGCTTTTTTTATTTCCGGTATTTCTTCTTCCTTTGTTTCCTCAAACGCTAAAGATTCGGAAGGTTCGGCTTTTTCTTCATTTTTCGACACATCGTGTTTACTTCCCTGAACTTTTGTGTCTATCTCGGCAATTACCGCTCCCACGGGAACCGTTTCGTCTTCCTGCTTAAGGATTTTAAGACTTCCCGATTTTTCGGCGGTAATTTCCAGCGTGGCTTTTTCCGATTCTATTTCACAGATCACTTCATCGCTTTCGACAAAATCTCCGTCTTTTTTTAACCATTGTCCGATCGTTACTTCGGTAATGGATTCTCCGACCTCCGGTACTTTAACTTGAAAGGTCATAATTTTTTTCCTTTTTCATTTTTTAGAATTACAGAGAAAACGCCTTTTCTAAAATTTCCTGCTGTTCGGCGGTATGCCTTCTCATGTAACCCGTTGCGGGAGAAGCGTCTTCTTTGCGGGCAATGTATTCAAAAGGAAATTTTGGATACAATTTTCTCAGCAAAAAAGACAACGCGCCCATGTTTTCCGGCTCTTCCTGTACCCAAATAAATTTTTTAGCCTGCGGATAGAATTTTTTAAGTTTCAAAATTCCGTTTTCGGGCAAAGGATAGAGCTGTTCCAGGCGGACAATGGCTACATCGTCTCGTTTTAAATTTTGGCGTTGTTCGTCTAATTCATAGTAAATTTTACCCGAACAAATAAGAACGGTTTTCGTTTTTTGCGCTTCAACCGAATCGTCATAGATCACTGTCCGGAATCCGCCTTTAGTAAATTCGGAAATCGGGCTGACACAGCGGGGATGTCGCAGTAAGCTTTTTGGCGTAAAAATAACAAGAGGCGCGCGGAAAGGCATTTTGATATGGCGGCGCAGTAAATGGAAAAAATTTGCCGGGGTTGTGCAGTTGGCGAGCGTCATGTTATTTCGGGCGCACAATGTCAGGAAACGTTCAATCCGCGCCGAAGAGTGTTCCGGACCCTGTCCTTCATAGCCGTGGGGCAAATACAAAACGATTCCGTTCATCCATTCCCATCTCGATTCCGCGACTGTGATAAATTGATCGATGATAATCTGGGCGCCGTTGGCAAAATCGCCAAACTGGGCTTCCCAAACCGTCAAACCGTGCGGAGTGGCGCAAGCGTAGCCGTACTCAAAACCCAGCGCGGCATATTCGGAAAGTAACGAGTTGTAAATCCGGAATTTACCCGTTTCTGTTTCCGCTTTTTTCAAAGGAATGTATTCTTCTTCGGTTTCTTCATTCAACAAGACGGCATGCCGATTAGAAAAGGTGCCCCGCCTGGAATCCTGCCCGCACAAGCGAATGGGAACGCCTTCGTCCAAAAGGGTAGCATAGACAAGAAATTCAGCGATGGACCAATCCGCAATTTGCCGCTTTAAAAATTTATCTCGTTGATGGTTGTAAATTCTTCGGAGTTTTTTAAATATCTTTACCTCTTCGGGAATGGTGAAAATTTTCTCTCCCAAATCCAGAAGTTTCTTCTTTTTTACGGCTGTCGGAAAAACGCTTTCGTAATCGAACCGGGTGCGTTGGTTCTGATTACCGGATTCCTTTTTGTTCACAGGGTTTGTAGGCGCTTTTCTTCCTTTGACCTCATCCATTTGCTTTTGCAGCATTTCACGAAATTGCGTTTCCATTTCCTCTGCCAGTCCGCGTTCCACCGCGCCGATCTGTAAAAGTTTTTGATTGTAAATTTCTCTGGGATCGGGATGGTCGGCAATGATTTTGTAAAGTTTCGGCTGGGTAAAGCGCGGTTCGTCGCCTTCGTTGTGTCCGTATTTGCGGTAGCCCAGCAAATCGATGAAAACGTCGGTATGGAAAGTCTGACGATATTCCATGGCTAATCGGATTGCGTAAACCACTTCTTCCACATCATCCGCGTTTACGTGAAAAACGGGCGACAACGTCACTTTAGCCACATCGGTGCAATAGGTGCCGGAACGCGCTTCCAGATAATTGGTCGTAAATCCTAACTGGTTGTTGATTACCAGATGAATCGTTCCGCCGGTATGGTAGGCGGGCAGTTGAGACATCTGAATAACCTCGTAAACCACGCCCTGTCCGGCAATGGCGGCGTCTCCGTGAATTAAAACGGGCGCTATTTTTGTGTAATCGCCGCCGTATTTCCGATCCGCCCTTGCTTTGGCGATGCCTTCCGCCACCGGATCTACCGCTTCCAGATGGGATGGATTGGGCGCAAGGTGTAAAGCGACCTTATGCCCGTTACGGGTCACAATTTCGCCGCTGTAACCCAGATGATATTTCACGTCTCCGCTGAACACAGAATCCGCATAAACATCGCCTTCGAATTCGGAAAAGATCTCTTCGTAAGATTTGTTCAGAATATTGGCGAGAACGTTGAGCCTGCCGCGGTGGGGCATTCCTATTACAAATTCCGAAATTCCCATGTCGGCGCCTTTTTGAATGATGGCGTCCAAGCCGGGAATAAGGGTCTCGCCGCCCTGTAAGGAAAATCGTTTCTGACCGACGTATTTGGTATGCAGGAAGTTCTCAAAAATCACTGCCTGATTTAGTTTTTGAAGGATATGACGTTTTTCTTCGATAGAAAAATCGGGAGTGTTTCGAGTGGACTCCATTTTGTCTTTTAACCATGAAATCCGCGCGGGATGCCGAATGTACATGAATTCCACCCCAATCGACCGGCAGTAGGTTTGTTTCAGATGATCCGTAATTTCGCGAAGCAGGGCGGGACCGATGCCGATCTCGCTTCCCGCCTGAAATACAGTATCCAGGTCTTTTTCGCTCAAACCGAAATTCTGCAGATTCAGAGTCGGAGAATACTGACGGCGTGTCCGCACAGGATTGGTCTTCGTAAACAGATGACCGCGGGTACGGTAACCGTGAATAAGATTGAGTACTTTAAATTCTTTCTGCAGATGCTCCGAATCAACATCCGTTTTGCCGCCTATAGCGCGGGCAAAGTCAAATCCTTCAAAAAATTTACGCCAGCTCTCATCCACGGATTGCGGATCGGCTAAAAAATCCTTATAAAGCGATTCGATATATTGCGGATGGGCGTGATGCGTATATGAAAATTTTTCCATTATAATAACCGGCTCTTTCTATGAACACTAACTGTAATACATAACGATAAAATTTAATCGCAAATTTCGTCAAAGCAAATATCTTTACTAAATTTAATAAATTTGCAAGAAAACCTATCCTGCATTACTACAAGGCGGGTAATAAGTTCCAAATCAATCAGAGTGTTGTAATTTTGCTTTTTGCCGGTTCGTCAAAAATGACTCTGGCATCTCGGTCAGCGGTGAAAAAAGTGCGCTTATGAAAATTCCCGTCTTAATTATCCCAAATTATTTATTAAAAAATTAAGTTTAAAAACAATCGTATGTCCGCTCTAAAAAAGTTGATCATTGTCATTTTGATGAGAGCAGCGAAGAGAAATCTTTTGTTTTTATCGGAGTTAAAAGATTTCTCTCCCGCATTGGCGGGATCGAAATGACAGAACAAGGATTTTAGAGCGAACTGGAGAATTAAGATGAAAATAAATCCTCCTATTTTAAGCACAAAAAATCCAAAAACCTCAATTTAATCAGCGCCATCAGCGTAATCTGGTCATCTGCGGTCCGGAATCAGCTAAATATTAACCGCAAAGTTCACCAAGAATGCGCAAAGATCACAAAGAAAATTAAATTTTAAATAAGAACTGAAAGAAAATAAATTTTCATATTTAAGCGCTAAAAATCCAAAAGAACCTCAGTTTAATCTGCGCCATCAGAGTAATCAGGTTAATCTGCGGTCCGGAATCAGGTTAATCTGCGATTATGATTTTATTGTCAGATTTAATATATTTAGATACTTTTTTCACCAACTTAGAAGGAGGTTCCTAAAGCCGGATATTCAAATATCCTGAATCGTCCTTCGGGAGGTGCTGCCGGTGAAGCGGACGTGTAAACAGATTAAGAAAGGAAAAACCGATGAATAAGGTAAAGGTTGATCTTGAAAAACTGAGCGAAGGTAAAAAAATTGAATTTATTGATTTGAAGGTGTGTGATTTAAACGGGCGATTGCACCATTTATCATTGCCCTTTTCAGAACAGATTCTTGAAACTCTTTTATCCGACGGCGTTGGCTTCGACGGCTCCAGTTACGGATTCAAACGCGTTGAGAACAGCGATATGATCATGAAACCAGATCTGGAAACCTGCATGATCGATCCTTTCCGCGAAGCCGTCACCTTAAGCTGTTTTACAAAAGTTTTCAATACCGATGCTAAAAATACGCCTTATCGCTACGATCTGCGCAATATGGCGCGAAAGTCGGAAGGTCTTTTGGAAAAGTACGGTATCGCAAAACGTTCTATGTGGGGACCCGAATTTGAATTCTACATTTTAAAAGATGTTCAATACAAGGCAACCGCTCACGATGCCTTTATTCAAATAGGGTGCGATGAAAATTTCCGTCAGAACGGTTACCATATTGCCAATCCGCTTGATCTTTACGATGATTTCAGAGACGAAGCGACCCGTTATTTACTTAAAGCGGGAATCCCCGTGAAATATCATCATCACGAAGTGGGAAACTGCGGGCAGCAGGAAATCGAAACATTTTTTAATCCGCTGTTACCCAGTGCGGATAATATTATTTTAACCAAATATATTCTGCACAATCTGGCGGCTCAAAAAGATTTACGTTTAACTTTTATGCCCAAACCCATTTACAAGCAGGCGGGATCGGGTTTGCACGTGCATCATTATTTAATTGACGAAAAGGATGCGAACGTTTTTTATCAAAAGGGCGGTTATGCGAATTTAAATCAAACCGCCTTGTATTACATCGGGGGAGTTCTTAAACACGCTTCCGCCTTGTGCGCATTTACAAATCCGACGACAAATTCATATAAGCGACTTGTCCCGGGCGTCGAAGCTCCTACCGCTATTAACTTTGGTCAGGCAAACCGCGCATCTTGCGTGCGGATTCCGCGATATGTCAAAAATCCGCAGCAGACCCGTTTCGAATACCGCCCGCCGGATGCCATGGCAAATCCTTATCTTGCTCTGACGGCGATAGTAATGGCGGGAATCGACGGGGTTATCAACAAAATAGATCCCATAAAAGAAGGCTTTGGTCCTTATGAGGCGGACGACTTTGATCCGAGAATTGAAATGCGCTATTTGCCGTTTAGTTTGAACGCGGCTTTGGAAGCGCTCCAAAACGATTATCAGTTTTTATTAAGAGACGGTATTTTTGACATTGAACTGATTGAGCATTGGATCAAAATTAAAAACGACGAATTCAATCAGGTTTCTAACTGGCCCAATCCCGTGGAATACGACATGTACTTTGATCTGTAAAGCGGGTGCGGCTGAGCCTGCTTTTCGAGAAAGGTGAAATCCCTTTGAGACCGCAATAAAAGGGAACCCCGTACTTTCTAAAGAATTTTGTGCGGTTAACGATAATTTAATGTTCGTGCAGGATAAATAGATTACGCGGGCGCAGTAGAGCAAATCGAATTTAAAATTATTGAATAAAAACACAGGATGTTTTAAATTGAGAAGAGATTTTGCAGGCAGGAGAGCCCATTTTTGAAAAATCCTCAGTTAAAGGAAGAAATAAGTCTTGAGAATCACCGGTTTTTAATAAGCACCGGTCTGGATGATCAGCAGACTTTTGTGATTTCCGAAGTCACGGAACAAGGCAATTTCTTGTACCGTAAGGCTTCGGCTTTGCCTTCCGAATATATCTTAAATGACGAAATATTCTGGAATCAGGCTGCCTTAAAAGTCCACAATCAGATGAAGGACGAAATTGAAGCCCTCTTTGCCATCGAAGAAAGACTTAAGAATGTAAATCAATATCAGTATCATTACCGTTTCGGTCGTATTCTGCTTTCCTATCATTTTATTGACGAAGCGAAAAAGCATCTTAAAATTTGCATCGAAAATAAACCGGATTTTGTAAAAGCCCGTCGGAAATTAGCCGCCTGTCATTTAAAGATAAGAGATTACAAGTCGGCTAAGGACATTTTAACCGAAGCCCTGAATAAGGGTTTTGAATTTCCGGACCTGCTTAACGATCTCGGAGTGGCGCACACGCTTTTGAGCGAATACTCTCAGGCGAAGGATATTCTGCAGAGAGCTCTCGAAATCAAACCGAATTTTCCCGAAGCGAATTTTAATCTTGGCGTTGTGCTATTTTTATCCAGCATCGATGCCAGCCAGGATCAGAGATTGGTAATTCCGGCTCGTTTGATCCGGGCTTTGAAAAATCTTAAGGAAGCGCCGCATCTGAATGATAATTACTGGCAGGAGCGGATTGATCATGTGCTGGAAAGAATTCAAAAAAATCAGATCGATGATCTTATTCCCACGATTCTTGATTTACAGTTAAAAATTGCCACCAGAGACGATCCCGTTGCCTTGCAGATGGACTTCTTTTTTCTGAGATTTATGTACGGTAAAAAGATGATAAGCGACGAGGAATTGGAATATTATGAACAATTAATATCCGATAATGTGCAAAAACACAAGTATTCCGACTTCTGGAACGATCTGGGGGTGATTCATTTAATTCAATGCCGCCATTATTTTTTGAACGCGCTGGAAGAGATCGAAAAAGCGAGTAAAATAAACCCGAATTTTGACGAAGCTTCCGAGAACCTGGAGAAAATTCGCAGAATAAAAAACGGATTTCTGATTCTGCTCAGAGCCCTGCTGCGCGGGTAAGCGTTCCGAAACGGATTCTCGACACATCCTCTATTGCCGAAATTCATTGTAAAAGCGCGATAAAAAAAGCCGTCCCGTTTCAGAGTTGACGAGACGGCTTGATAGTTTGAAAAAATGCTTTAATCCAGTAAATGAATGACCAAACCGCTGCGTAATTTGGGTTCGAACCAGGTGGATTTCGGCGGCATGATTTTACCCGCGTCGGCAATAGCCATTAAATCTTCGATGGAAGTTGGGTACAAGCCGAAGGCGACCTTCATTTCACCCGAATCCACGCGACGCTTAAGCTCTTCCAGACCGCGAATACCGCCCACAAAATCGATCCGCTTGTCTTTACGGGGATCGCCGATGCCGAGAATCGGCGACAGTAAATTGTTCATTAAAATGGAAACATCCAGTTGTTCCACGGGATCGTTTTGGTTAAAGGAGCCGGGTTTAGCCTTTAAACGGTACCAGTCGCCGTCCAGATACATCACGAATTCATGCTTTTGTCCGGGTTTTTCGATGTTTGCGCCGACCTTTTCCGCCTCGAATTTTTCCGAGACCTTTTGTAAAAATTCTTCCTTGCTCAATCCGTTTAAGTCTTTTACCACCCGATTGTAGTCCATAATGTACATCTGGTTGTGCGGAAAGATGACGGTTAAAAAGTAATTGTATTCTTCCTCGCCGGTGTGATTCGGGTTTTGTTTTTGACGCATCTGCTTGACCCGGGTGGCTGCGGCTGAACGGTGATGTCCGTCCGCAACATACAAACAATCGAGTCCGGCAAAGTGCTCCTGCAGACGTTTAATTTCTTCATCATTATCAACAACCCAAAAAGTGTGTTGAATACCGTCGTCGGCGGTAAAATCGTAAACCGGGTCGCGCGAAACAATTTGATTGATCAGAGCGTCAATTTCTTCCGACGCTTTGTAGGTAAGGAAAACCGGGCCCGTTTGGGCATTGAGGGTATTCACATGCTTTACACGATCTTCTTCTTTATCGGCGCGGGTTAATTCGTGTTTTTTAATCAGATTTTTTTCGTACTCTTCAACGGAGGCGCCGGCTACCAATCCGATTTGCTGATGATTGCCCATAATTTGACGATAAACATAAAAACAGGGTTTTTCGTCCTGAATAAGGACGCCTTCTTTTATGAAACGGTCTAAATTTTCTTTACCTTTGGCGTAAACGGAATCGTCGTAAAGATCGGTTCCCGGCGGTAGATCGATTTCCGGTTTGTTGATGTGCAAAAACGAATAGGGATTATCTTTTGCCATTTCACGCGCTTCTTCGGTATTTAAAACGTCGTAAGGGGGAGAAGCTACTTTTGCGGCTAACTCCGCTTTGGGTCTCAATCCACGAAAAGGTTTAACGGTTGCCATATTCGTCTCCTAAGTTTTTTTTGTAGTCAATTCAGCAAAAACCGAAATTAGTGAAAAAAGTCGTTTAATTCAAAACGAATGTTGACAATAACGCGCTCCGTCCGCAAAATCGATAAAAATTTTCTCCTAATTTTATTAAGCGTTAACCGTACCTCTACGATTGACTTATCACGACAGGTTGTGGTCACGGCTTTCCCATAATCTTTTGTCCTTTGTCTTTTGTCCTTTTTCCTTTTTCTCACCTTTTACTCATTACGCATCAAGTCTTTTCCACTCTTGCCCTGAAGGGCAGAGAAAGGGGGTGGAGGTCACTTATTCCCAGCAATAAATTACTGGGCTACTATCGTTTGATTCCTCCGGAATTAAACGTTTTCTGTCATTTCGATCCCGCCAATGCTGGAGAGAAATCTTATTACTCAAATAAAACCAAAAGATTTCTCTTCGCTTCGCTCATCGAAATGACATTTTGGTTTTAATTTCCAATGTTATTTACAACCTGTCACTTGTAACCTGCAACTCGTTACGCATTACGCATCACGCGTCACGTTTTTGTCATTCGAATTTGTTTCGGATTTCGATATTCGAATTTCGGATTTACCATTTTCCTCTTAAATCTACTTTGTTACTTCTCGTTAAGCGGCTTCTCCGGTTTCCCTGCACGTCAAATCTGCTTCACTGCTTTCTGCTTTCTGACAATCCTTTTTTATTTTTTATTTTGTATTTTTTATTACTCATCACGCGTCACGCACCACGACCTTGTCACTTTGTCACTACCTCACTTGTTACTCATCACGCCTTGTCACTCGTTACTCGTCACTTTTTCCTTTTATCTTTTATCTTTTATCTTTTTTCTTACTCCCCCCGCTGTTTAAATCCCCAACCCAAATTTCCCCTAAAATAGCCCCGATATTCTTTTGCAATTCTAAGGGCAGAAACTTAAATTATTTAATCAGTGGTTTAATTATAAGGATAATAAAAACAATAAATTAATTAATTTTGAAGTATTAAAGCCGGAAAGGAGATGCTCACCCTTGTCATTTGTTCATTTACATAATCATACACATTATTCGCTATTGGACGGCGCGGCGAAAATTAAAGAAATGGTCAAAAGAACCGCCGAGCTGGGAATGAACGCGCTGGCGATTACAGACCACGGAAATTTGTTCGGAGTATTGGAATTTTACAGCGAAGCGAGAAAAGTCGGCATTAAACCCATAATCGGGATGGAAGCCTACGTCGCTCCGCGCGAACACACATTGCGTAAACAGGTGGAAGGGGAGAGCCATTCTTACCATTTGGTTCTTTTAGCCAAAAATGAAATCGGTTTTAAAAATTTGATCAAACTCTCTTCCATCGCTTATCTGGAAGGAATGTATTACAAACCGCGGATTGATAAAAAATTATTGAATAAATATTCCGAGGGATTGATAGCCACATCCGCTTGTATGAAGGGCGAAGTTGCTTACAAACTAAGACAGGGTGAACGGGAAAAAGCAATTCATGTTGTGGAAGAGTTTCTGGATATTTTCGGCGATGATTTTTATCTGGAAATTCAGAATCATCATATTCCGGATGAAGCCGTGGTTTATCCGAAAATTTACGAATTGGCAAAAGAGATGGGCGTTCCGGTTATCGCCACAAACGATAATCATTACCTTTATCACGGCGATCACGAAGCGCACGATATCCTGCTTTGTTTGCAAACCGGAAAGGATCGCGACGATCCCAATCGAATGCGGTATGGCACCGAAGAGCTCTATCTGAAGTCGGTAGATGAAATGTATCAGCTTTTTAAAGATAAGCCGGAGACTCTGGAACGCACCCTTGAAATCACCGAAAAAATTAATCTGGAAATTGATTTTAATAAGCGATACCTGCCCGAATTCCCGATTCCCAAAGAAGAGGGCAATATTGACGCAAACGAGTACCTGCGCCGCTTAACCTACCGCGGAGCAGAAAAACGCTACCCCAAAATGGACGACAAAATCCGTGAAAGAATTGAGTTCGAATTGGGCGTTATCGAACAAATGGGCTTTGCCGGCTATTTTCTGATTGTTCAGGATTTTATCCGCGCAGCCAGAGAACGTGATATCCCCGTGGGACTGGGGCGCGGTTCCGCCGCCGGAAGCATTGTAGCTTTTTGTTTGGGAATTACACAGGTTGACCCTCTGCGTTACGATCTGCTTTTTGAACGTTTTCTAAATCCGCAGCGCGTGAACATGCCCGATATTGATATCGACTTTTGTATGGAACGCCGCGACGAAGTGATTGAATATGTCAGGGAAAAGTACGGGCGCAATAATGTCGCCCAGATTATTACCTTTGGAACCATGGCTTCGCGCGGAGTAATCCGCGATGTATCGCGCGTTTTAAAGATTCCCATTTCGCAGGCGGATGCCATCGCCAAAATGATTCCCATTCAGGGCGCCAAACCCATGCCTTTAAAAAAAGCCTTTAACGAAGTCCCCGAACTTCGCGAATTGGCTCAAAGCGAAGACGTCCGCATGAAGGAGTTGATTAAATATTCGCAGACGCTGGAAGGCATTGCCCGCCATACTTCGGTTCACGCGGCGGGAATTATCATTACTCCCGATGACATCATAAATTACGCCCCTTTGTACAAGAACTCCGACGGCGAAGTTACCACCCAATGGACCATGGGCTGGAGCGAATCTATCGGTCTTTTGAAAATGGATTTCCTCGGTTTGCGCAACCTTACCGTGATTCAAAAAACCGAAAAGATGGTTAGCGAGCGAATCGGGCGGGAGTTTAAGGTCAGCGATGTTCCTCTTGACGATAAGAAGACATTTGAATTGTTCGGTGAAGGGCGCACCGTCGGCGTGTTCCAGTTTGAAAGTTCCGGAATGCAGGATTATCTGCGCAAACTTAAACCCACCCGCGTCGAAGATTTAATCGCCATGAACGCGCTTTATCGTCCGGGTCCCATGGGTATGATCGATGATTTTATCGACCGCAAATTTGGCAGAAAGAAAATCAAATATCCGCATCCGAAATTAGAACCGATTTTAAAAGAGACTTACGGAATTATCGTTTATCAGGAACAGGTAATGCGGATCACTTCGGAGTTAGCGGGATTTTCTCTTGCGCAAGCCGATTTGATGCGCCGCGCCATGGGAAAAAAGAAAAAAGACGCCATGGCAGAGCAAAAGAAGATATTCGTCGAAGGATGTCTTAAAAACGGCGTCGATAAAAAGGTTGCCGAGCAAATCGCCGATATGATCGAACGCTTTGCGGAGTACGGGTTTAATAAATCGCATTCCGCCGCTTACGCCATTATTGCCTATCAAACGGCTTATCTAAAAGCGCATTATCCGGCTGAATTTTTAGCGGCAAACCTGACCAGCGAAATCGGCAACAGCGACCGGGTTGTGGTTCTGATGGATGAGTGCAGAACGCTGGGACTGAAAATAAAACCGCCTGATATTAACTACAGCGAAGCCCATTTTGTGCCTATTAGTGAAAACGAAATCGCTTTCGGACTGGAAGCCATCAAAAATGTCGGAGCCGCCGCCATCGCCTCTATTGTGGATGCCAGAAAAAAGCACGGTCCTTTTAAAACCATTTTCGATCTCTTGCAGCACGTCGATTTGAGAGCGGTAAATAAAAAAGTTCTTGAAAGCCTGATACAAGCCGGAGCCATGGATTCGTTGGAAGGAACCCGGGCGCAGCTTTTTAATGTTCTGGAAAAAGCAATTGAATTTGCCCAAAGTCTGCAAAATCACAAAAACCGCAATAAGCTTCAGCGAAGTCTGTTCGATTTGGACGACGGCAGCGAAGAAAGCCAAAAATTAATTTCCTATCCCGAACTGCCTTTGGTGCCCGACTGGACGACATCGGAAAAACTGAAAAAAGAAAAAGAGCTGCTCGGATTCTATATTTCCGGTCATCCGCTTGAACCTTATAAACCCATCATTAAACTGTATTGCACAGACATAGAGCAGGTTAGATCCGCAAAAGAAAAGGGGTTAAGCCTGCCGCGCTGGTTTTTAATTGCCGGACAGGTTATCGAGTCAAAGGTTATTATTGACAAAAAACAGCAAAAAATGGCTTTTGTGAAAATTGAAGATTTCCAGCGCGTATATGAAGTCGTTGTCTTCGGTTCGATTTATCCGCAGTTCGAAAAATATTTACAGCCCGAAAATATCGTTTTTGTTAAAGGACGCTTAAATTCCGATCTGGATGAGAATATCCTCAAATTTATCGGAGAACATATCTGGGATATCGAATCCATTCCGGAAACAATGAGCGATTCGATCTTTATTAAAATCAGCCCCGATCTTCTGGACGAGGAAATGATTCACCGCTTAAAAATGGGATTAAAATCGAGTCCGGGCGCTTGCAGAGTGTACTTCGAAATCAATCTGGACAACGGGCATTCCTATCGCCTGATTTCCAATAAGTTCAAGGTACGCCTGACCCGAAACATTTTATTGCAGATTCAGCAAACGGTCGGTTTGGAAAATATGAAAATTGAGGTCAAGGATTTATGAAAGTAGTTGTGCAACGGGTAAAACACGCTTCCGTAAGCGTTGACGGAAAGGTTGTCGGAAAAATCGATAAGGGTTTAATGCTTTTGATCGGAGTGGCTGAAAGCGACAGGGAAGAGGATATTGAATTTGTCGCCGATAAGTGTGTTAATCTGCGTATTTTTGAGGACGAAGAAGGTAAAATGAACCGTTCGTTATTGGAAACGGGCGGCGAAATTCTGGCGATTTCTCAATTCACCCTGCTCGGCGATACACGAAAAGGGCGAAGACCCAGTTTTATCAACGCAGCCGATCCCGAAAAGGGGAACGCGTTTTACGAAAAATTTATCGAACGATTGAGAAGTCATGGCATTAAAGTACAAACCGGAATTTTTGGCGCGATGATGGACGTGGAACTTCTGAATTACGGTCCGGTTACTATAATCGTAGAAAGTAAATAGCGGCGAACAGATAAAAAATTGCTGTAAATCGAAAGAAATCGTATAATTGAACTCGAAATTAGTAGCATTGATTCACGGATTTTGAATTTATGAATTCAGATATCTTCAAACGAGTTTTTAGCCTGAGAATCACAAAATACATTTTGGGATTATTGGCTTTTATTTTAATTGTTCTTTTGTTTGATAAGGTGATAATGCCCTGGTACGTTCGCCTGGGTGAAGAATATGAATTACCCGACGTGGTTTCGATGCGTTTTGAAGAGGCAAAGGATTCGCTTGAACACGCCGGTTTCAGAGTAATGATCAGCGATTCGGTTTACGATCAAAATTATCCGCCGGGTACGGTTATCGAACAAATGCCGCCAGCCTACAGCAAAGTTAAAGAGGGACGTCATGTTTATCTGAGGGTAAGTATCGGTGAAAAGCCGATTATTATGCCCAATCTGTTTTTCAAGTCGCCGAGAGAAGCCGAATTGATTTTAAAATCCAACGGACTGGAATTGGGCGCGATGTATTACGAATATTCCGATCTTGCTCTGGAAAACGTAGTCATCGGGCAGTCTTATCCTCAGGGGCAATTGGTAAAAAGGGGAACTAAAATAGATTTAACAATCAGTCTGGGACCTTTTCCCAAACAAAAGGTGGTTCCCGGTTTGGTGGGGAAGAGTTTGGATGTAGCCAAAAGGCAGTTGCAGCTTTTGGGAGTAAAAACCATTCGGATCGAATACGAATACAGGGATAATATTCTTCCCGAGACGGTCATATCGCAAAGCGTGAAAGCCGGAACTCCCATCGAGAATGTGAAAGAAATAAAGTTAGTGGTCAGTCAGTTACCAATAAAAGAGGAATAATTGTGCCATATCTTGCGCCTTCCATTTTATCCGCGGATTTAACCTGTCTGGCAGATCAGATTCGGATTGTCGAAGAGCAGGGCGCGGATTTTATCCACATCGATGTGATGGACGGACATTTTGTTCCTAACCTGACTTTTGGACCCGTAATTGTCGAAGCGGTCAAAAGGATCACCAAATTACCATTGGACGTTCATTTAATGGTTAAAAACCCGATGCAGTTTCTGGATTGGTTTGCCGCGGCGGGAGCGCATTACATCACCGTTCATCAGGAAGCGTGTCTGCATCTTGACCGCGCGATGAATCATATTAAAAATCTGGGCTGTAAAGCGGGCGTTTCTTTAAATCCCGCCACGCCTGTTCAAAGCATTCTGCATCTTTTGGAAAGCGTGGATCTGGTTTTAATAATGTCGGTAAATCCCGGTTTTGGCGGGCAAAGTTTTATTCCATATACCCTAACTAAAATTCGCGAACTGCATGAGTACCGGCAGTCGCGCAAAACAAATTTTTTAATTGAAGTGGACGGCGGAATCAACGAAGAAACCGCCGAATCGGCGCTTAAAGCGGGCGCGGATGTTTTAGTGGCGGGTAACTCGATTTTCAATTCGCATTCCATAGCCGATTCCTGCGCAGAATTAAAATCGATTATTGTTAAAAACGGGGGAAAGGTGTGAACCATACCCTTTCCTTTAAATTTGAATTGCAAAGGAAGGCAATTCACCTTTCAAGCGCGCTTATTCCTTTGCTCTATTATTTTTCTCATCAACGGTCGTTAATTCAGGCTATTTGTCTGATATTGGCGGTCGGATTTTTAACCGCGGACATTCTGCGACTGAAATTTGCCCTTGTTCGCAAATTATTTTTAAATATATTTGGGAAGTTACTAAGGGATAAAGAAGTTAAAAATCGCATTACCGGAGCGACTTTTTTGTTTTCGGGAATGGCGCTTACGGTATTTTTGTTTCAGGAAAAACAGGCGGTGCCGGCGTTGTTGTTCGCCAGTATCGCGGATCCTGTCGCGGCGATCGTCGGACGGGCTTGGGGAGAGAACAAGTTTTTCGAAAAATCTCTTGAAGGCTCGGCGGGTTTTTACCTGGCGGCTGCGGCGATCATTTTATTATTCACCAGGTACAGTTGGTGGGGATTAGTTGTTGCCATTATCGTGACTGTTGCGGAACTTTTGCCGTTGGGAATCGATGATAATCTTTTGGTTCCCGTTTTAACGGCGTATTTGTTAAGTCTGGGCTAAATTCAGAGGATTCGGATGAAAAAATACATATTAATAGGGTTGATTTTTTTAAGCGTTTTTGATTTTGCTTTTGCCGGCGGCTTTAAGAAATATGCCGGGGAATTCTTAAACATCGGCGCGGGAAGCAGAATTTCCGCCATGGCTGGCGCAGGAACGGCTGTTGTTAACGATGTCTCCGCCGCCTATTGGAATCCCGCGGGATTGGTACAGGCTAAAGGTTTCCAGATTCAGTTTACTCACGGTAAACAATTTATCAGCAGCATTCAGCACGATTACATCGCCCTTTCGCATCCCGTTAATGAAAATTCAACCGTCGGTATTTCTCTGTTTTATTTTACGGTGAACGGAATCAAAGACAGCCGTCAGGCGTTTAACGAAGCCGACAATAAGGTTGATTATTCAAAAATCAAAACATTTAATACCGGCGATTACGCTCTGTATCTGACGTTTGCCCGGAAACGCACCGAAGACCTGCAATACGGTCTTAATGTGAAAATGATTTATCGTGATTTTAATGTCGAAAACGCCTTTGGACTCGGTTTTGATTTCGGGCTGCAATACCGCTGGTTCGATCAGGTTCGACTGGGATTGGTTTTAAAAGACATAACCGGCACAATGATCGCCTGGAGTACAAACGAGAAAGAATTTATCACCCCTTCTATGCGCATGGGTTTAAGTTATCGTTTTGAATGGCAGGCGACGGGATTGAGCGTGCAGCCCGCGGTTGATCTTCAGGTGATGTTCGAAGGACGCGATTATTCCGCCCAATGGAATGTGGGTCCTATGAGCCTTGATAGTTTTTGGGGCTTGGAAGTCGGTTACAAACATTTGATTGCCTTACGCGCCGGACTGGATGATTTGAAACGGTTTAACACGGGTATCGGACTAAATATCCCCAAAATATCCTTTGACTACGCCTTTACCGCCTACGAATCGGAACTGGGAAACGTTCATCGTATTTCGGTTCACCTATTTCTTAATTCGCTTTTTTAAAAGTTTTACGCATTTTTGCGTATAAGGACTGTCCGGATATTCGGACTTCAAACGTTCGCAAATGTCTTTTGCCCGTCCGCTGTCGTTTAGTTTTTGGCTGTAAATTCTGGCAGCCTGATAGAGATAGCGCGGAGCGTTTTCCGAGGGCTGTTTAAACGAAGCCAGCAAAACGTAACAACGCGCCGCAGTATTGTAATTTTTAAACTTCTTCTCAAACACCTGCGCCATCGAATCGACCAAAACATAAATCGACGCCTCTCCGGCGTGTTTATTTAAATTCAACCCGATCAGAGTAATGGCTTCCTCATAGCGTTTGGTTTTAAGAAAAAGGAAAGTCAGCCGTTTAAACGCTTCCCTAAAAAGAGGATGCTCCGGAAACGCTTCGAGAAATATCCGATAGTTGTCGATCCCGGCTTTAACCGAATCCAGACTGTCGGCGTAAAGTTCAGCCAGATAAAACTGAGCTCTGGCTGCGTGTTCGTCTTTTGGGAAGGAGTTGATTATTTGCAAAAATTGATCGAGCGCCTGCTGAAATTTGCCGAGGCGGCGGTAATCGATCCACGCGCTGCGAAACAGGGCGGCGGGGTAAAGAGGAGAAGTTTTGCGGAGAATGGTCAGTTCGCGAAAATTAGCCTCAGCCGTTTTGTATTTTCCCAGATTTTCGTTAAGGCTTCCTTTCCAGTATAATATCAAATCCTGCTTTGAATTCAGCTCTCTGCAACTTCTTTCGAAACGGTAAATTTCTTTGAGCAGGTCTTTGTTAAAACAATCGAGGTTAAGGGCAAATAAAAAGTTGTAAAGATCGATTTGCGCTTCCGTTTTTGTCTCGAAAAAATGGTTGTGTTTTGCGTACTTCAGAATTTTTTCTTTTTGCTCGATCAGGCAGGCGAGCTTATTTTGAGACAGGATGTCTTCGATTCGACCGACGGCGTCCTTGACAAACTTGCTTTCCGGGTAAAGCACCGGAATTTTCAAATAGTTAATCAATGCCGAAGAGTTGTGTTTTTGACTGAAAAGAATTTCGGAGTACATCCAGGTAATCTGATCTCCCAGAGAAAAATCGGGATATTTCTGCAGGAAATTTTCCAGTTCCGTTATTAAAAACGCATCATAATCGTGACTCTGATTTTCAAAATAGACCTGCTGTAAAAACGCGAATCGGTCGTTAAGCGTTTTCTCCTGGGCAAATAATAAAGCGACAAAAGATAAAATTAATAAAACGGAGCGCATATATTTTGTAATGCAAGGCGTCATCTTTTAGTTCCCTATTTTATCTCCAAAGGTTTGACAAAAATTACTTTTTCGTTTTGAACTTTAACCGTGCCCGGCGGAGCTTTACGAATTCGGCTGACATAACGAACCTGCGTGTAAATAACCGAAACGGTGGAAGAGTGTTTTGCTTTGCTGTTGGCTGCCGCAATTTGGGCAGCCTGCTCGATAATATGGCGCGGCGGTAATTGATCCTTTTTGGGTACACGTATAATCACATGCGCGCCGGTAACCCCCTGAGCATGCAACCAGACGTCCCATTTGTTGGCAAAGCGAAAAGTCAGCAAGTCGTTGTTTTCACCGTCTTTTCCTATGTAAACGTCCCAGGTTTTATTCAGAATCAGACGTTTAAAAGAATAACGCAGATTGGAAGAGGGTATTTGTCGATCCGCCTCGGCTGCGGTTTTTTGGATTAATTTTATCTCTTTTAATTTCCGGCTGAATTTGCGCAAGCGATCAAGATCTTTAATCTTATTTAAATCGGCGATTAGTTGCTCTATTTCCTTTATTTCTTTCTGATAGGTGTTTAATTTGATTTCCTGAATGTTTTTTTCCTCGTTAAGGCGTTTAAATTTGTTGAAGTACCGTTCGGCGTTGGCGACCACCGTTCTGGACGGGTTCAGTTTGATCTTAATTTTTTCCTTTTCTTCCGAGAAAATATTTTCCAATTCAACCTCACGCGCGCCCTTGGGGATTTGATTCTTGAAAGTTAAAAGAAGATTGGCTTTAAGTTCGGCTTCTTCTTTACGGCTGGTAAGGTCGGAGTTTTTCTTTAATTTTTCTACGGAATTACGGAGATAATTTAAACGTGTGCTTAAAGCTTTTGAACAAACCGATTGAAGCCGTTCGAATTCCAGAACAAATTGTTTTTCACGGTAAAAAACGGACAAAGCGTCGTTAATAGAAGAGCGGCGCCGAGCGGTTAATTTTTCGGAATCTTCGAGATGCAAAAGAGGAATGACGGAAATCCTGTTAATACGCTCGTTGTCCGGCTTAAAATAAAGATACGCCGTTCCGGAATTCATTTCTTCGCCGATTTTTACAAGCGTGTCGATCAGGCGTTGTTTTTGGGAATCGTTCAGGTCGCAGAGTTTTAAATCCGCGTTCAATTGAATCCTGAACAGAATTTCGTTAAACAGCAAATTACTCAATGCGGCAAAATTCTTTTTTAAAAAGGTGAATATCGATTGATCGGGATTTGACGCCGCAAAATCTTCCAAAACCTCCCGCTCGACGGAATTCAAAGCGAATTTTTCAGGTTTTTTTGTGGCGGTCTCCGGATATTCCAGACGGTCTTTGAAGGTTGAAATAAGTTTTTCTTCTTTGTCGAATAGAAAGATGTTGTTAAAATTTCCGTAAAAAACGGCTTCAAGACGAAAATTTTCGGTTTCGATCAACAAATGTTTATCGAAATTTAATAACGAAATATTTAGAATTGTCTGACCGTTGAGCTCCGGAAATAGTTTGAGAACGGGCTGCTTTACAACCGATTGTTTCGAGATCAGAAAATAGGGCTGGTCGGGAGCAACCGATAAACGCAGGAACAGATCACTGTTTAAAGTAAGAACCAGTTCGTTTTTTCGATAAGTGAACGCAGTGCCAATTTGACATCCCAAAACCCGAGGTTTTAATTCCTTAATTAATTGCGCAAATAAATAAAAGTTTTTGTGCATGAACCTTTTTGCTTTTAGTTTGGGAGATTAATAAATTAAACACTTACTTAAATTTTGTTAATATTGATTTAGCCCTGTTGAGAATTTCGATTATATGCTTTGGGCAAAAAATTACTGTTCTGAAAAAGATCGTAAAGGAACCCGTCTTCCTTTCGGTTTTTCTAAGCTAAATCAATTGCAATTGGTTACAATTTACAAAGAAACAGTGTTAAAATAAATTTTGATTTTTTACGGAGAATATCTATGCGCAGCATGACCGGATACGGAAAAGGGATAAGTCGAAATGAAAATTTCGAAGTATCCGTGGAATTAAAAAGTGTGAACAATCGATTTCTGGATTTGAATGTTCGATTACCCAAAGAGTTAAGCCACGAAGAAAACCCCGTACGGGAGCTTGTTAAAAGCAGGATTAAAAGGGGTAAGGTCAGTGTTTTTATTAATTTGAAACAAAATCCGCAAAGCGAAAGCGGCGCCTTCATTAACTGGGAAGAGGTTCAAAAGAATTACAATCAGTTAAAAGTAATTCAGGAAAAACTGGGACTCGGCGATCCCGTCAGGCTCGATCATCTTCTTGCGTTTCAGGATATTTTTACCCCCGATCTGGAAACAATTGCCGAGGAGCAAATACATCCCTTAATATTTGAGGCTCTGGAAAAAGCGCTTGAAGAATTTATCAGCATGAGCGAAAGAGAGGGCAGGAATATTTTTGCGGATATTGAAGGACGAGTTAAAAAAATAGAAAAATTAACCCACGAAATTCAGGAATTGGCTCCGCAGAATCTGAAATCCGAATTCGACCGCCTGTACAAAAATGTACTTAATCTGATAAGCGAAAAAAATTTGGAAAACAGTCGTTTGGAGCAGGAAATAGCGATAATCTCCGATCGGGTTGATATTACCGAAGAGTGCGTGCGCTTGTTGAGTCATATCGATCTTTTCAAAATAACGCTGACATCAAAAGACGAGGTCGGTAAACGAATGAATTTTATTTTGCAGGAAATGCATCGGGAAGCAAACACGATTAATTCCAAAACCACAATGCTGGAAATTTCACACAGGATTATTCAGGTAAAAGAAGAAATTGAAAAGCTAAGGGAACAGGTACAGAATATTGAATAGCAGGAGAGAGAATGAGATTTAAATCGCCTTACATTGTTTTTTCGGCTCCTTCCGGCGGAGGTAAGACGACCGTTGTTAAATTGCTGACGGAAAAATATCCCGAAATGGTTATTTCGGTTTCGGCGACCACGCGACCGAAACGCCCCGGAGAAGTGAACGGTGTTGATTATCATTTTATTACCAAACAAGAATTTGAAAATCTTATTAAAAAAGGGCGGTTTTTGGAATATGAACAGGTTCACGGACACTATTACGGAACTTTAAAAGAACATGTGGATAATCACATTAAAAACAATAAAGTTGTGCTGTTTGATATTGACGTCAACGGCGCCTTATCGATCAAACGTCATTATCCGGAGGCGATTCTGATCTTTTTGAAACCTCCCAGCGAAGAGGAGCTGATTAAACGCCTGAAACAACGAAGAACCGAAACCGAAGAGAGCATTAACCGCCGCCTGAAAAGACTCCCTTTCGAGTACGAACAGGCGAAGAAATTCGATCACGTTATTGTTAATGACGATTTGCAGAACACAATAAAAGAAATAGAAAAACGGATTCTTATTTCCGGAGAATAAAAATGTCCGTCGGGATTATTGATCGTACAGACTATCAACTGCTGCTTGCTTTGCCTTTAATATTAAGGGTTTGTCAATCGGACGACGCGGTTTTAATAAATACGACCGAACGGAACCGGAATATCGTAAGTCGTCTCCGGGAGCTGAATCCCGGAATTGTTCCGATCGATGATCCCCGACAGGCAAGCGAAGCGGATGTGTTGATCTGGCTGCTGAACTCCGCGGAATTTCCCGAATCGTCTGTCCCTTCCAAAACAATTTTTTATCCCATTCTGAAAAAAGAAGACCTGACGCGTTACAGGCAAGCCCCTGTCCGATCGGGTTTAAAGGTTCCGCCCGGCTCCGAAATTGTGTCGGGTTATGTGCCCGGCGACATCGATTCGCTCATGGATTTCATTCGTTTTGTAAAAAGCAAGCACCCGTTAAAGGGGAAAAAACTGTTGATAACCGGCGGACCGACGGCGGAAGACATCGATCCCGTGCGCTTTATTACAAATCGTTCATCCGGAAAAATGGGCGTTGCTCTGGCGCGGGCGGCGTTTATTTTTGGCGCGGAGGTGAAATTGGTACTGGGTCCCGCCTCGGTTGCCGTGCCCGAATATTTGGACTGCATTCGCGTCCGGTCGGCTAAAGAGATGGCGGAGGTTGTTCTCGATCGGTTTGATGAATCGGATATTTACATCGGAGCGGCGGCGGTGGCGGATTTTACTCCGGCGCGGTTCAGCGATCAAAAAATAAAAAAAAGCGGGAAGGGGCTGGAATTAAAATTAACCCGCACAACCGATATTTTAGCCGCCTTAAGCGATCGCAAAAAACATCAGATTCTGGTTGGCTTTTCGGTAGAGACGGAAAATGAATTGGAAAATTCAAAACAAAAGTTGAAACAAAAGAATCTGGATTTTATTATTATAAATAATCCAAAGCACAAAGGAGCCGCTTTCGGACAGGAGACCAATAAAGTTCTTGTTCTGGATCGTAACGGTAATGTGTCCGACTTGCCGCTGCAAAGCAAACTGGAAATCGGATTGAAAATCATGAATTTATTAGCAGAAACCGAAAGATAATATGAGCGAAAAAGAGATTTTTGAGCAGATAGAGAATTATTTTAAGTGGTATCAAAAAATTTACGGTTCTTCGCTTTATTTAAAGCATGAAATCAGCGATGTTAACATCGTCGCGCAAGCGCCCGTACAACCCGCGTCGCAAAAAGTAACCCGCGTAAGCGGATACAGCCAAACGAGCCCGGAATTACAGGAATTTTATCTGCAGATTAAAGATTGCAGGAAGTGCGAATTGCACAAAACGCGCAAGAATTTTGTCTTCGGATACGGGAACGCCAATGCCAAAGTGATGTTCGTCGGCGAAGCTCCGGGCAAAGAAGAAGACGAACAGGGGCTGCCGTTTGTCGGTCCCGCCGGTAAACTTTTGGATAAGATGCTATTTTCCGTGGGCTTGAAAAGGGAAGACGTGTACATCGCCAACGTTTTAAAGTGTCGTCCGCCGATGAACCGGAATCCCAGACCCGACGAAGTAATGCAATGCGAACCTTATTTAAAAAAACAACTTGAGCTGATCAAACCTCGTTTGATTGTGGCTCTGGGTCTTTACGCTGCGCAGTCGTTGCTGAAAACGCAGCAGACGTTAAGTAAAATGCGCGGCAGCATTCATCAATACGAAAATATTCCGATCATTATCACCTACCATCCCGCCGCCCTGCTTCGCAATCCGATGTGGAAACAGCAAGCCTGGGAAGACCTGAAACAAGTCAAAAAACTGCTTCAGAAAACGTGAAATTTAACACTCACGGTATGGTAATCCGTTTAATTTAAGATTTACCGAAAACGGTTGAAATACGGACGGCGACGGGATTTAATCCGAAAACCTTAAATTGCAATCAGGCTTAACATTTTGCATATTTGTTAATGCACGCGCGTTCGATTTGAACCTTGGGGATAAAGCGGTCAAATTTTTCTGCTTTGTCGGCAAAAAAGTTCTTGACCGGACGGGTTTTTTTACTTATTCTTAAATCTGTTAGTAGTACTCAAATGTGTAAAGTTTAATTGAGTTGTTACCAAAAACGGTAACAAAAAATATTACGAAATGTGAATTTTAAAACAAGTGGGTAAGATATGCCGGAGGTAGAATACAACAAGGTTGACGCTGTTCGCTCCATGCCCCAGGCTGTTGAAGTTGAACAGGCGGTATTAGGGGCAATGTTTCTTGATCGGGATGCGATAAACCTTGCCGCCGAAAATTTGGTGGAAAGCTATTTTTATAAACGCAGTCATCGGATGATTTTTTCGGCAATGATCGAGCTTTTTGACAAAGACGCCGAGATCGATCTGTTGAGCGTTGCTGATGTGCTTAAAAAGCGCAACCAATTCGATGAAGCCGGCGGGCATGTCTATCTTTCGGAAGTCATCAGCAGCACGGCGACATCGGCAAATGTTCAATATCATATTGAGATTATTAAGAAAAAAGCGCTCACCCGCATGTTGATTCGCACCTGCGAGAGCATTATTAACAAAGCCTATTCCGAAGAAGAAGAGATCGACGAATTACTGGACTACGCCGAGCATCATATATTCGAAATTTCGGAAAAGCGGCTGAAAAAAGGTTTTGACGAGATAAAACCCATAGTGCACCGAACGTTCGAGCGTATTGACGAATTGTATCGTTCCAGCAGATCGGGCGTGACCGGCATTCCGACGGGTTACAAAAAATTAGACGAACTGACCGCCGGATTGCAGTCCTCGGATCTGGTCATTCTTGCCGGGCGTCCCAGTATGGGTAAAACCGCCTTTGCGCTGAATTTAGCCCGGAACGCAGCCATTGATTTCGGAATTCCCGTGGGCGTTTTCAGTCTTGAAATGTCCGCCGACGCTCTGGTGATGCGTCTTTTGTGCACGGAATCCAAAGTCAACATGATGAGCGTGCGCACGGGAAAAATAACCAAAGAAGAAATGGGTCGCCTCACGGAACACGCGTCCAAGCTTATGAACGCCCCGATTTTTATTGACGACACGCCGGCAATGAACGTACTTGAACTCAGAGCCAAGGCAAGGCGTTTAAAATCTGAACACAATATCCAGTTGTTGATTATCGATTATTTGCAGCTTATGGAAGGGCACAAGGGCGAAAACAGACAGCAGGAAATTACGCATATTTCGCGTTCGCTTAAAGCCATCGCCAAAGAACTGGACGTGCCGGTTTTGGCGTTGTCGCAGCTATCGCGCGCGGTGGAGCAACGCGATAAAAGTCGTAAACCTCAGCTTTCCGATTTAAGGGAGTCGGGAGCTATTGAACAGGACGCGGATATTGTGTTCTTTGTTTACCGCCCCGAATATTACGGCATTATGGAATTTGACGATACGGGGCAATCGACGCACAATATGTGTGAAATAATTATCGGAAAACAAAGGAACGGACCTACCGGACAGGTAAGGTTGACGTTCCTGAAGGAATTCGGGAAATTCGCTGATCCCGATTTTTTGCATGAGGGAGGCGTTCTCCCTGTTTCGGACTTTTAAATATGCGGATAGCCAAAAATGGATGACGCTGCTTTAATAAAAAAATTACATCAAATGTACGATCATCATTTTGATGAGCTGATCCGGAAGATATCATCGTATGATTCGAAACCGGATAAGGAGAAGCTGCGTCTTGCTTTTGACACAGCTCTCGAAGCTCACGCCAGACAGCGTCGTTATTCCGGCGAACCCTACTTTGAACACTGCGTTCAGGTGGCTCATATTTTAACCGAACTGCGCATGGATGACACCACCATCATAGCCGCTCTTTTACACGATACGGTTGAAGACACCGATGTAACCCTCGACGAAATAAAAGAAAAATTCGGCGAAACAATAGCCAAACTTGTGGACGGGGTTACTAAAATAGGCGGTCTGAAATTTCAAAGCAAAGAGGCGCGCCAGGCAGAAACCTTCCGCAAAATGCTGCTTTCGATGGTTAAAGACATCCGCGTTATTATTATCAAGTTTGCCGACCGATTGCACAATATGCGCACCCTTGAGCACGTGCCCGAGAAAAAGCGCGGACACATCGCCCTTGAAACACGCGATGTTTACGCTCCTCTGGCTCATCGTCTGGGAATTGCCCGCATCAAAACGGAATTGGAAGACCTATCGTTAAAATATCTTGATCCCCACGCGTACAAAGATTTAGCCCGGAAAATCAAATCCACAAAAAAAGAACGGGAATCTTACATCAACCGCGTGAGCGTGCCAATCGAACAGGAGCTGGAAAAACACGGGATTAAAGCCATAATTTCCGGAAGACCGAAATCGTTCTTCAGTATTTACAATAAAATGATCAAACGGGATAAGCCGTTCGAAGAAATTTACGATTTGCTTGCCATCCGGATCATCGTCAATAAAGTGGAGGAATGCTATTACGCCCTGGGAATCGTTCACAGCCTGTACATGCCGGTTTATGACAGGTTTAAAGATTACATCGCCATGCCCAAAATCAACGGCTACCAGTCTTTGCATACAACGGTGATCGGTCCCGACGGGAAAATGGTGGAAATTCAAATTCGCACGCATGAAATGCATCATTTGGCTGAGGACGGAATTGCCGCTCACTGGCGGTACAAACATGGCATAGAAGAGCGGTCAAAATTTGACGATCATTTAAACTGGATCAAAGATTTGTTGGAACGGCAGATAATGATGAACGATCCGGGCGACTTCCTCGAAGATTTAAAAGTCGATTTGTTTCAGGACGAAGTGTTTGTCTTTTCTCCGAGGGGCGATCTATTTAAGCTGCCGCGCGGATCGACCCCGATAGATTTTGCTTACGCGGTTCATACCGGCGTGGGAAATCACTGTATTGCCGCCAAAATTAACGGGAAAATCGTTCCTTTAAAAAGTCAGCTTAAAAGCGGGCAGCAGGTCGAAATTATTACTTCGCAAAACCAAAAGCCCAATCAGGACTGGTTGTCGTTTGTAAAAACCAGTAAGGCTAAACACTGTATTCGCAAAATTCTCAGGGAAGAGCAGCAAGCCCAGACTCTGAAAATGGGCGAGGAAATTCTGGGAAGATTTTTGAAAAAATACAAACTGTCCGAAGATTCCGAGGAAGTTAAAGAAGTCCTTCCCAAAATAGGTTTTCAGAATCTGGAGAGTCTGAAAGTAGCCATAGGTCGGGGCGAGTTTGTAATAGAAAATCTGGGACGAAAGTTATTCCCCGATAAGCTGGCTCCTTTAAAGAAGAAGGATAACTTTTTCGTTAAGTTTTTAAAACGCGCCCGCAGTGATTCCGGAATTAAAGTCCACGGAATGGATAACATGCTAATTACCTTTGCCCGATGCTGCCAGCCTGTTCCCGGCGATCGGATCATTGGTTATTTAACCAGAGGCAGAGGAATTACCATCCACAGAACCGATTGTAAGAATATGATCGAACTTTACAAGGAAAAAGAGCGCATCATTGAAGTTGAATGGGACGCCGAAAAAGAACAAAAATTTCAGGTGCAGTTGACCATTTTAGGGGAAGACCGAAAAAATTTATTAAAAGACATTACCACCTGCATCGCCAAACAGGACATTAATATCATCAACGCCAATTTTCATGTGGAAGACATGTACGCCCAGGGAGTGATCGATATTGAGGTTCAGGATTTGCAACACCTCACCAAAATTATTAACAGTATTCGTAAACTCTCAGGCGTATTTTCGGTTGAGCGGGTGGAAGATATTTCGTCGGTGCAGGCGTCCTGATCTTTTTGGAAGTTAAAGATTCCTAAAATTACTTGAATTTGGCTTTTCTAATTATTAGGTTTGCCAAACAATCCGAAAATTGTATTCAAGGGAAACGATTACGTTTCCCTTTGCTTTTCTGCTGCTTTGACGAGGTTTAATTAAAAGGGAAGGAGTAAAATTGGACTACGTTTATTTAACAAAAGAAGGTTTGGAAAAACTGAAGAAAGATCTCCATGAATTAAAATACAAGATTCGTCCTCAAATTTCTCAAAAAGTGGCAACGGCTCGGGAACACGGCGATTTAAAAGAAAACGCCGAATATCACGCGGCTCGGGAAGAGCTTTCGATGGTGGAGAGCAAAGTTCATGAGCTGGAAAGCAAGATCGCCCGCGCCCGCGTCATAAGCAATGACGAAATAGGTACGGATACGGTTTCCATCCTGAATACCGTGACCCTCGAAGATTTGAATCGCGGTAAGAAATTGAGCTACACGCTCGTTTCCGTGGAAGAAGCGGATTTCAAACAGAATAAAATCTCCATCACTTCGCCGGTGGGCAGAGCATTGCTGGGCAGAAAAGTCGGGGAAGTGGTTGAAATTCAGGTTCCCGCGGGAATGTTAAAATATAAAATTCTCTCTATTGAGATTTGAAAAAAAAGAGCCTGAAACCTCCGGACGTTTTTTACGTCTTAAAAATAAAGAAATATTTTACCGGAGGTAATTATGCAGGAATCATCAAATTTTAATCAAACGCCGCCTAAACGGTTGTATCGTTCCCGCGCCGATCGAATGATCGCGGGAGTTTGCGCCGGTCTCGCAGAGTACTCCAGTCTGGATCCTGTTTTAATCCGACTAATATTTGTGCTTTTAGGTTTTATGGGCGGACTCGGCGTTATTCTTTACATCATCGGAATCATCATCATCCCGGAAAATCCCGATCAACAACCTCGCGCAAAAACAAAACACAAAAAATCCGATCATTCCGTTTTTTGGGGAGCGTTATTGATTTTGATCGGCGCCTTGCTATTAATTCAGCAAATGAATTTTATTCCGCCGATTAATCTCTGGATGTTGCCCTGGTATTTTATTTGGGCTTTACTGTTTATCGGTCTGGGAATATTTTTAGTGTTAAAAAACGGCTCGGCGTCCAAAGACTCAAAAGAGGAACCCGTTGTTTCGGCGGAACCGGAATCCGCGGAAGAGACCGCTCAGCCGAGAAAAACACTGTTCCGATCCCGGGACGACAGGATGCTTGCCGGCGTTTGCGGAGGACTGGCAAAGTATTTTAATGTTGACCCCACTATCGTTCGACTGATTTATGTGCTGTTGACGCTGTTTTCCAAAGGATTGGGTATTCTTGCCTATATTATCCTGATTATAGCCGTTCCTGAAGAAAAACCTCAAACTTTTTCGAATGGAGAAAGCCATGAATAGTCAACGCTGGATCGGAGTAATCCTGATCCTTATCGGAGGTCTGATGCTCTTGCATCAGTTGGATCTGGTTTATCTGACAGGCGACCGCTTAATTGCAATCATCTCTCTGTTGGTCGGCGCGGCGATGCTGCGAAAATCGATCGATCATCCCGAACGAAAGGGTCTGTTGGGCGGCAGCTTTTTCACTCTGTTTGCAATTTCCTTATTTATTTTTGATTTTTCGTTCAGACCCTTTGCGCGACCTCTTTTTCTGGGCAATCTGTTTATTGTATTAGCGGTTTCGAACCTTATCTATTTTTTGTTCTCGGGAATGAGCAAAAGTCTGAATATTTTCATGTTTTTCTTTTTCGGAGCCATCGGCGGCACAATGATTGCCGTTTACTACGACTTGATTGATGTCTGGGAATTAGATGAAGTGGTTTCCACTTACTGGCCCGTTATTTTAATTGTAATCGGATTGCTGATCATTATCGACGGGATGACTTCGCACAGGAAAAAGAGACTGGAGGAACGCAACGAATCGTAGTCGTCGCCGAAACCGGAACATGGAATTTGGAAGCGCCGTTTTTGACCGCAGATGACCGCAGATTAAGCTGATTACGCTGATTTCGCAGATAAGGAGGTTTTTTTCCTTTTGGATTTTTTGTGCTTAAAATAGAGAATTTGTTTCATTTTCAATTGCAATTTTAAATTTAATTTATTTTTTTTCTGGGTGCTTTGTGACTTCTTTGTGCTCATCGTGGTTTAAATTCGCGGACGCTGTTTTTCAAACTGAGTATCCGGAGGTGAATAGTCGTTAATTTGCTTTTCACAAATTCATTAATTTTGACAATTATCTAAATTTTCATATTTTCCCAAATCAAACAATCATTTTAAAATTCGGGA
>JAADIP010000006.1 GCA_013151275.1 Calditrichota bacterium
TTAAGGTTTTTCAGAAGCTCAAGATGCACAAAACGGCTCTGCGCAACGGAACGCTGATTTACCTTGCCCTGAATAATAAAAAATTTGCCATTTTCGGAGATAAAGGGATCAATGAAAAAGTGCCGGAAAATTTCTGGGAAGACGTCAAGGATGTGATGGCAGAGCACTTTAAGCAAAATAAGTTTACCGAGGGGTTGGTTGCGGGTATCGGAATGATAGGCAATAAGCTCAAAGAATTTTTTCCGTATCAAAGCGATGACGTAAACGAACTACCGGACGATATTTCAATCGGCGAGTAAATCATATTTATTCGTGAGATATCGGAATAAAAAAGCAAACGTCTTTGTTTTTGATCCCTGAGCTTTTCTCTGTTTATATAACATCCAAATATTCAATGAGTTTTTTTAATGCTTCACGCCGTTTTATCTTATCCATTCTTCGGATATTTTGCAATTTCCATTGTACGGCAGGAAGCTCCTTAATGTGATCGATTGGAAATTTTTTCCAGTCAGGTTCACCGGATTTTACAGAGATTAAAAATTCCTTGTCATTCTTGGTAAGGATTCGTTTTATCCCTTCGATAAGTTTGTCTCGTGTCTCGATTAGCTCCTCCAGTGCAACCGGTTCGTACGTCATACCTTTAAATTCTGAATCAAAAATACTTGCAATATTGATTTTATTCGGATTCAACAGCTCCGCCATTGGTCGGTTGTGGCTGACTAAATAAACGATAAAAGCCAGACGGGTCTCTTCGCTCAGACCTTCATTTTCAAGTAACAATTTTATATCGAACAAGTCTCTTGGATGCTGACGGTCCAAAGCCGCACATATTTTACCGGCGTAAAGATCGGCGAAAGATAATGTTTGTACCTGTACTGCTTTTTCAAAAACCTCTTGTGCCTTAGGCGCAAGTATTCTTTTTTTCGGAGGATAAACTGATCCACGAACAACAAGGTTAGGTTCTATCTTGACGCTTGCGTTTTTATATCTGACTATTAATCCTATTGTAAACCGGTTATTTTCGATTTTCTTAGCTACAATCCCTATTGCAGGAAATCTTTTTTCGATCCGTTTTCCTAATTCTTTTAAAGCCCTATCGATATTTTGTAAAGTAGTTCGCCTGTCTTCAGTAGGCAAATATGTTAGATCAATATCCACGGAAAGGCGCGGCAGGTTGCGGATAAAAAAGTTAATTGCCGTGCCGCCCTTTAAAGCAAACCGCTCTTCGTCTGTTGTTATCAACGGAAGAATGTCAAGCAATAAATTTGCCTGCCGATAAAACAGGGTGTCTTTCAAAACACAGATTCCTTTGGAACGGTTATTAAATATTTCTTATCCATCATGCCGTTTTTTACAATCATGCGTTTTCCGCTTCCAAGATTTATTTTGCTTAGATTCAATTGGTTAAACCAGAAATGGTTTTGCTTTTCAGCCATATATAAGAACAATCGTTTTACTTTTATGGAAGTACATGCTTCAAGTAAACGTTGTACCAATCCGTGGCGTAAAGATGTTAAGGCTTCCATTATTTTCATGGCTTCATCAAATCCCTGCCTTTCGGGGACATCATACAACATTTCCAATATCGCACGTTCGGGAGCGGAGATTTGTACACCAAACGTTTTATATGAATATTGGATTAACGTTTCATTAATAGTTTGGTTGAATAATTTCAGGTTTTTAAAATAAACCTTGACATTCCAGTCGGTTGTGTTAAACCATTTCGGCAACCGTTTTTCTGATTCGCTGAACAAATATATTTCCTGGACATTTGGAACTAAATAATGAGCGTAACCGGTTATCGTAAGCGCGGTCTTACCACCGATATGTACATTCATCTGCTGCTGTAATCCGTAAACTGCGCCTAACCATTCAACGCTGTCGCCTGCTAATTTGTATGCCCCGCAACCTATCGATTCTATCCAACCGCTTTTTTTGTAGCGTTTCACAAGGTCGCGGTTTATACCTAATTCCTTTAAACGTCCTAAGGTCATTACCGTACCCTTATGCCATTGTTTGATGAGTTGGTTTATTTTTGTCATAATATGAGTACCTTTTGTCCCCAAATTAACACTATTTTAAACTAAAAGTCAATGGTTGCAACCAATATAGTTTATCATTTTTTATTTAAAGGTACTTATGATACCCTGATATGTCAATAGATAAACCAGCGTTTTTATCGCTTATCAAATTAATTCAATAAAAGATCATCCCGCAAAAACCGATGCGCCTGGATCGAAAAACTTTACGCATACAAGGCTCTCTGATTCACTTCCGCCTATTTACCGACTCCGCGGTCACAAAATTCAAAGGAAACAGGGATGTGAAAGATTGCAATGGCTGTGCCTCAGCCTCCCGTTTTCTCTTTAATTCTTTTTTCCAAAAATCAAATGTTTGATTGGTTTTTCTAATGTCCTTAACTTTATTTCATAATGAATCAGAATTAATTCCTTAATCAGTTAAAGGGGTTTTCTTATGAGCAAACCTATTCGTTTCATCTGCTTGTTAATTTTAGGAGCCGCCATGAATCTTTCCTTTGCCGGGAATTTCTTCCCTTATCAATACGAAACTTACAAACTTCCCAACGGGCTTACTTCGTATTTAATACCGGTAAAGGGAAGCGGGTTAGTGGCTTATTACAGCATAGTGCGTACCGGCAGTCGCGATGAGTGGGAGCCAGGACACAGCGGATTTGCTCATTTTTTCGAGCACATGATGTTTCGCGGTACAAAACAATTTCCGGGAGCGGTTTATGACAGTCTGGTTACATCGATGGGAGCCGACGCCAATGCTTATACAACGGACGATTACACCTGCTATTATTTGGTGCTTCCGGGTTCAAAGCTTGAATTGGCGATGACTCTGGAAAGCGACCGTTTCCAGAATCTTTCTTATTCGGAACGCGAATTTAAAACCGAAGCGGGCGCCGTTTATGGCGAATTCCGCAAGGGTCGCGTAAATCCCTGGTCTGTTCTGGAAGAAAATCTTTACAATCTGGCGTTTGACGTCCATACCTACAAACACACCACCATCGGCTTTGAAGAAGACATCAAACGCATGCCCGAAATGTATGATTACAGCAAAAACTTTTTTAAGCGTTATTACCGTCCGGAAAACGTGGTACTTGTGATTGTCGGGGATTTTGATCCCGAAGCTACAAAGACGCTTATTAAAAAATATTACGGAAACTGGCAAAGGGGCTACATTGCTCCGAAAATCACTCCCGAGCCGCCGCAAAAATCGGAGCGCCGTAAAACCGTTATTTACAAAGGACGAACCCTGCCCATTTTAGCAATGGCTTACAAAGGACCGGCGTTTGATCCGAAAGATAAAATGTCGGCAGCCGTTTATCTTTTGGGAGAACTTGCCTTCGGACAAAACAGCGACCTTTACAGACGTTTGGTAATTAAAGAACAGAAAGTTCAGTTTTTAGGCGGCGATTTCTCCTTTCATCGCGATCCGAATTTATTGACCGTCTTCAGCATGATTAAAGACGAGAACGATATCGATTATGTGGAATCGCTGATAGAAGAAACCATTAGAAAAATGCAGCAAAATTCGGCGGACGCCCGGCAATTGGAAGACCTGAAAAAACGCTTGCGTTACGGTTTTTTAATGAATTTGGACACGCCCTCAAAAATTGCGGGACGCCTCGCCCGGATAATCGCCATGAGCGGCAGACTGGAAGCAGTTGACGAATTGTATTCGACAATCGATCAACTTACTCCCGATGACATTCGGGCTGCCGCCGGCAAATTTTTACAAAAATCACACCGCACGGTAATCGTTCTAAAAGGAGAAAAATGATGAAGGTAAAACGATATTTTCTGATATTCGTTGTTTTGTTTGGAATACTCTTTACACAATGCCAACAGAGTGAAAGGAAAAATATGGTTTTACTTCCGGTTAAGGATGATCCCACGGTATCTTTTCGGTTAGTGTTTAAGGTCGGTTCGGCGTTCGATCCTAAGGGCAAAGAAGGTTTAGCCGCCTTAACAGCCACGCTTTTGACCAACGGAGGAACAAAAAAGCATTCTTATGAGGAAATACTCCGGATGCTTTACCCCATGGCTGCTTCCGTTTCCAGTCAGGTTGATAAAGAGATGACCGTCATTTACGGACGCGTTCATAAAGATAATTTAAACGCCTTCTATGAAATTCTGAAAGAAATAGTTCTTACGCCCGGTTTTCGCGAAGAAGATTTTACGCGGATTAAAAGCAATTATCTGAATTACATTCAAAACACATTGCGCTATTCCAGCGACGAGGAATTAGGCAAAGCCGCGTTGTACGAATTTATTTTTAAAGACACGCCTTACGGACATTTAAATCAGGGACATGTTTCCAGCCTTAAAAAGATTACGATTGACGATATTAAGGCATTTTATCAAAAATACTTCACCCGGGCAAATTTGGTCATCGGTCTCGGCGGCGGCTACGATGATTCCTTTGCCGATCTGGTTCGGCGGGATTTCCGACAATTACCGCAAGGCGTTCCCGCCCGCCTGCCCGAATTTGAACCGCCTGCTTTTCAGGGATTGAACATTCTTATTGTCGAAAAACCGCGCGCGAACGCCACCGCCATTAGTTTCGGCTATCCCATTAAACTTTTGCGCGGGCAACCGGATTTTTACGCAATGGCTTTGGCAAATTCATGGTTTGGCGAACACCGCAATTCCAGTTCGCACCTCTATCAGGTTATCCGTGAAGCGCGGGGATTAAATTATGGCGATTACTCTTACATCGAACATTTTCCCAACGGCGGAAGACGCCAATTTCCGCCGCCCAACGTGGCGCGCCGCCATCAGATATTCGAAGTGTGGATTCGTCCCGTGCCCAAAGAAGCCGGATTGTTCGCATTTAGGGCGGCTTTGCGTGAATTAAACCTCCTCGTTTCCAACGGTTTGAGCGAACAACAATTCAACCTCACACGGGAGTTTTTAAGCAATTACATTTTGCATTACGCTCCCACAACCATGATGAAGTTGGGATATGCCCTGGATGATAATTTTTACGGCATTGACGGACATTTTCTGGAACTATTCCCGCAGAAAATCAAGGCTTTGACTAAAGAACAGGTCAACCGGACAATCAAAACCTATTTACAGGACCGGAATATTAAGGTGGTGTTTGTTACAAGCAACGCCCGAAAACTGAAGGACATGCTTATCAATAATAAACCGAGCCCCATTAAATACAAAACGCCCAAACCGCAATCGGTTCTGGAAGAGGATAAAGCGATTTCCGCCTATCCGCTAACCGTTGATCCCGAAAAAGTGACGATTGTACCCGTAGAAAAATTGTTCGAATAATCAAGGCGGCAAGGGCGTGATGAGCAAAATTAAAGTCCTTACAAGATTAAAGTTCTTTCAAGATTAAAGTTACAAAGTGACAAGGTCGTAATGCGTGATGCGTAATGCGTAATGAGTGAAAGTGGCAGAGTTGGTTGAGGAAGAAAATCATAAATCCGAAACAAATTCGAATGACCGAATGACAGAAATTCAAAACAAAATTTTGCTAACGAAAAATATTCTGAAATTCGGATACTGTGCGGTTTGAGTAAAGACCCCCCTTGCCTTCGGCGTTCCCCCCTTTGTAGGGGGGAATTTAAAAGGGGGGTCTTAAATTCTGAATAAATCGATATTTAACAAGGTCGTGATGCGTGATGCGTGACCAACGACCAGTAACCGGAGAAGCCGCTTAAACGCTTAACCCTTAACGATCTCCTCCTCAATAATTAAACCCAAACGAAATGTAGCCCACGGATGTGCCGCGGGTGGTGCGACCATACGCAAAATAAAGCGGTCCTAAAATCGTGTCAACGCCGATGTAGCCGCCAACGCCCGAGAAAAAATCTTCCGAAGAAAAAACAAGATTCGGATTGCTCCAGATTCCGCCGAAATCGTACCTGAATGAAACGTAAAAATTTCTGAACAGCATGGTTCCCATGGGCGGACGAAACGGCAGCCGAAGACGATATTCCGCGCTTGCCACAAAAAGCTGTCTGCCGAAATACTCGTTTTCGTGCAATCCGTAAAAACTTTGCAAACCGCCGAGACGAAAGTTCTCCGAAAAGGGCATGGACTTGTCGCCGATCCCGAAAAACATGCGCAGATGCCAGGTCGCCCGATTCTTAAACGAATAATAACCCTCCAAATTCACAAGAGCCTTGGTGTATGATTCTTTACTTCCCAAAACAAAACGGTTGCCCGATTCCCACGACCAGTAGTTATTGATCCCTTTGGAAGGAAAATCAATCCGGTCGCGTTTGTCTGCCATGGCGCGGATGGCAAAGGTGCGCAACTCGATGTTCTGCGGATAACTGAAACTGCCGCTCTCGACGCGGTCTTCAATATTCTCGTGCCGCAACTCGATGATAAATTGCCCTAAGCGTTTCAACTGCTGACCCACCTGAAAATGAGCGCCGCGACGAATCTCGCGATACGCTCCCTTACTGCCGTCGGGATTGGTTATGGGATTGATTTGCCATTTGTAATAAGCCTGTAAATCAAAGGTCAGATAGGTCGTAAAAATGCGGTCATCGCGAATTTTAATACCCAGTTTGCCGTCCCGCATCCCAAAACGCCCCACAACCATGGATTTAACGCCCATCCCGAACATGCTCTCGTCACCGAATTCCAGATAAAGCTGCGCCTTGCGGTCTGTGTCGTATTTCCCACCGGAGCGCATTACAACCGTCGATTTTTCCTTCACTTTAACAATCAGGGTGTATGTGCCCTTATTTTCAAGAATGTCAACCGTAACCCGTTCGAAAAGCTGGGTGGCGTAAGCGTTGCGGATTGCCTGCTGAACATTCCGCCAGTTAAACACCTGTCCTTCCTGACGGGCGAACTCGCGGGCGATCACGTACTGCTTAACCTTGTGATTGCCGGTTATTTTCAGTTTTGTAATTTTGCCTTCATTGATTTTTATGGTCAGGCGGTTTGTTAGCTTATCCCAGACCAGACTGTCGATGCGCGTCAGCGAATAGCCCCCCGTGCGGTAAAGCTCGGTAATCTGCTTTAAGTCTTCCTCCAGAACGGCGCGATTTAACCTCTCGCCTTGCCGCGTGAACAACAATTCTTTGATGTAATCGGGCGGATATTTTGTGGCGCCCGCGATTTCGATTTTTTCCACGAGCGGAAACTCCGTTAAGTGCAAATCGATTTCGAGGCTGTCGCTCGTGGTGTCCATCTCGGCGCTGACCTTTTGATACGTCCCGCCGTTGATCAAATCTTCCAGAAAAGACGAAATATCGTCAAGGGTCAAATTGCGGTTTCTTATTTTTTGAAGGCTCGCGTACGTCGAATAATCCATCACCTCCTTGTTAACGGCAAGTGATTTAACGAAGTAGGTTCGCGAGCGGCGAGGCGTTTTGCTTTTTAATAATTTTCTGATCTGAGATATTTTACGCTCCGTTGCCCGATAACCGATATCGACCAGTTGTTCCAGATGGGTATAATCGTCGTTGCGGCGGTCGCCGAGATCGGGAGCGATCAGAACGTCGGCTTCTTTTTTTTCCAACTGACGTTCCAGATCCGCCATAATGGTGGTCGCCTGATCCACGATTTCCCAGGGGGCGTTGATTTCGTCTTTTGTGCGCAGAGGAGAGGTCACATCCACGGCGATGACAATATCCATGCCTTCTTCTTTTGCCACGTGCACCGGCAGATTGGAGCGCAGTCCTCCGTCAACCAAAAGCATGGAATCCACAGCCACCGGAACAAACAAAAGCGGAATGGCGCTCGAGGCATTGATGGCTTCGGCTAAATTGCCTTTTTTTAAGACAACCGATCTTCCCGAAACCAGGTCTGTGGTCACGGCGCGAAAGGGAATGCGCAAATTATCGAAATTGTTCGTCGCCTGATAGCGCGCCTTTAGTATTAAATCAGCCAGCGTGGTGATAATTCTCTGTCCCGGAGAAATCGCCACCGGAATGTACGGGTTGCCGTTCTTAAAACGAAGGTTCAAAAGATAGCGGTCCTGCTCTCCCTTTTGCCCCCAAAAAAGCGCGGTTCTCTGCGTTTTGTCCTGATAAATTTCGGACCAGTTGATGGCTTTGGTAATCCGCAAAATCTCATCCGGTGTGTAGCCCGAGGCGTAAAGACCTCCGATCACGCTTCCGATGCTTGTGCCCACGATCAGGTCAACGGGAATGTTGTACTTTTCCAGCGCTTTTATCACGCCGATGTGCACAATTCCCCGCGAGCCTCCGCCGCTGAGCACCAGACCTATTTTGGGGCGCTTTACTTTGTCGCGGTTCGAGTACAGGGTAAGTTTGCCGTGATTAAAACGATATTCCCGTTCAAAGCTTACTCCGGAAAATAACGGCGTAAAAAAGATTATTAGTATCAGGAAAATCCGCAGATATCCTCGCATTCTGTTTATTCATCCCCGTTATTTGCTTTTTTTGATCAGCGCTTTTGTTCTTGATAGTTGCGCAACAGACGTTTAAAATAGGCTTCGATCAGAATCTGGTAATCGCGGTTATAGCCCTGTTCCAGCGCTTTTCGCATGGCGTCCTGAAGTTGTTTTAAATCCATGTCATAAAGATTTTTCAACTGTCCGGGATCCCGGGCAAGATATTTTTTAGCCCGTTCCGCCTGACGTTTTTTGGAATACTCTCTTTCTCTGACGGATTTTTGGGCGTCCAGCATGCGTGAAAGAATGCGCTGCTGCCGTTCAATGGTTTTGCGGCTCAGATTTTTATTCAACAAATCCTTTACCACTTCATCCATATCTTCAGCCACTTTTCCCAGGCGTCCCAACACGTTGGGCTGCTTACCCATTTCTTCGCTCATTTTCTGCAAAGCCTGTTTCAGAGCTGCCTGCTGCGCCGCTAACCGTCGCATCGCCTGTTGCTGTTGAAGTGAAAAAGTGCCGTTGTTTCCGGAATTGAACAGGTCCATAGTCTGATTATTCAATTGTCCCTGTTTTCCCGCCATCTGCTGCAACTGCTGCATAAACTGTTCAAATCCCGTTCCCGACGAGCTGCCGGCAAGCTGCTGCTGCGATTGCATCATCTGCCCGATGCTGCGGTTTAACGCTCCCATGGCTTTCGTCTGATATTGCATTCCGCCGTTCTTATAGCGGTCGCTTAATTGCTGCAACGCCTGCCTCATGCTCCTGGCTGCGTTTTGCAGGCTCTTACTCATCTGTGGCTGAATTAAAAACGTTTCTTTGGATAGTTGGGTTATTTCCGAGATTACCTTGTTTAAATTGGAATTTAGCTGTCCCTGATCCCGAATCACCTGATTAAAACCGTCGCTTAAAGGAGAGGTCTTCCGTGTTTTTTTATGAACCCTTTCCTGCTGCGCGGATAACTCCAAAAGGCGTTGAATCGCCCGCTGCATTTTTTGGGCAATCTGCCGTTTCCCTTTATTCATCATTTGTTGATATGCCTGCTGCAGCGACTGTGACATCTGACCAAACTGTTTCTGCAGTTGTTGTGATTGTTGCCCGGCTTGCTTAAAATCGCCCTGTTTTAAATTTTGCTCAAGCTGCTTCATTCCGGCTTTCATATCTTCGGCGGACATTTTCGTAAGCAGGGAATCTAATTTTTGTAATGTTTCGGGATATTTGTTCATCAGCGGATTTTTTTTGGTTTCCCGAATATCGTATTTTAAGCGTTCGAATAATTTGTTTTGTTCTTTTTGTCTCTGTTCCAGATTGGCGTTGTCTTTTGTTTTTAAGGAATCCTGCTTTTTTATGTCCTTGGAAATTTTTTGCTGTTGTTTGTAAAGGCTTTCCGCTTTTTTCGCCAGCTCGTCCATCTTTTGCTCTAACAGAACCTGCTTTAAAAGCTCCATGGTTCTTTCAATCCGTTCTTCAAAAGCCTGCTGGTTCAGGCGGAATTCCTTTAGCGCCCTTTCCACATCCTTGGGACGAACGCTTTTTTCCAGCGCCTTGTTTAACTTTTTCAACGCTTCTTCCAATTGCGGTGTAATCACCTCTCTGAACAGGTCTTGCAGTTTCATGTATTTTTTGAGAACTTCTTCGCTGATCAAATCGTTTTGCTCTAATTTTTTGATAGCTTCGTCTAATTCCTTTTGAATTTTTTCGATTCTTTTTTGCAGCTTTTTCTGACGTTCAATATCTCCGGCGAGCTGATTTTTTTTCTCCCAGTCCAGTTTTTGCGATTGTTTCAATTCCCGCTCTAATTGTTTCAGACTCTTTTTAAGCTCTTTTGCTTCCTTGGTTACGTCTTCCAGGTCTTCCACTTTTTCCTGCTGCACGTCATCAACAGCCTGGAAAATTTCTTCGATAGAAGGAAAACGCACAAAATAAACTCTGCTTTTTCCGATTCCCGGTCCGTTGATTCGGTTATTATCTTTTGCCAGAGCGTAGTATTTTAACTGATCTCCGAAAGCCAGGGGAAATTCGTTAAAATCGAGAATATGAGTTAAACTCTGTTGTTTTTTATTCGGTTGAGGTAGTTTTAAATTTATATTCTGCCATAACGTGTCTTCGGTAAGATGGGGTTTAATAATCCGGTAGAACAATTGAATGGCGCTTACCCCAAAATCGTCGCGCGCTTCAATGGCAACGGGTAATTGCGCGTCCAGCGGCAATTCAATATCTTCGCCGGGTTTAACAATTTCCACCAACGGAGGATAGTCCTTCAAAACGGAAATCTGGTAAACGATGGGATTGCGGTTTTTGTACCCTGCAGTATCCTGTAAAACAAATTTATAGGAGCCTTCGCGCCTGACTACAAAACCGCCGGTAACAATCCGATCCCGAACCCTGAGGGGCAGAGTGTCTCCCCAGGAAAAGGCTATGCCCGCCCTTGACAGAATTTTGTCCGATACCGCGCGGATCTTTACTCCGGTTCCCATCAAGGCGGAAATGTCGCCGATATTTCTTTCCAGTGTAACGGCGCCCATCTGCGTATATCGAGGCGGATTTAAGGTGATGTCCAGCGTGTGAATCATCGGAAGAGTTACCATATTCACGCGAAAAACCGGAGAGCTCAGCGAACCTTCGATTCCCTTGGCAATTAACGGTTCGCCGATAATCTGATAGCTTAAAGGTTGTAAAATATTTTTCAGGGTTGTTCGGTAAATACCCTGATTTAACGACAGCTCCGTTTTGTGCTGTTGAGTTTTTCCCTTAACAAGCAGGTAACAATTCTTTAAAGCGGGTCCGCTGTAATTCACCCGGATATCAATACTTTCGCCTTTGACTATCGTTGTGTCGCCGGGAACAACCGAGAAAGAAAATTCGGGAACGCGCGCGTAAGAGTTCGCGGGATTGAGCAAACGCAAAGTTGAATGAGCCACGTCTTTAAAACGAAAAACGAGCAGCAGGCTGAAACCGATTCCCAAAAGCAAAAGCCACCGCCATTCCGGCAGATGGGATTGAAATTTAATCCTTTTTGAAAAATCATACTTTTGATATTTTTTTACGATTTGCTTTACCGCAGCCTGCTTCAGTTCTTCGGATGCCCAGGTTATTTCGGATGATGTGATTAGCTGATAGCCGTTTACAAGATCATCGCGGATTTCGGGAAACAGTTTTTCAATTTGTTTGGCGACGGGCGTAAGGTCGTTTTCTTTTTTTAACCGAAAAAACGCCGTTAACGGTTTATAGGCGAAATTGAAAACAAGATAGGCTATTAAGGCAAAATTCAGAAACCACAAACCCCATCTCGTTAATTCGGAAAAATAGAACAGATCGTCCGCCAAAGAAACGCTGACCCACATTATCAGCAGAACAACAACCAGGCGAATACATGAGGCTAAGGCTTTGTAGCCCAGATATTTTTTCCCGAATTCATAGATATTTTTAATGAATTGATTTGTCATAACGTTTAATTCAACAATGCATAAATAAAAATGTTCACCGCCATTTTTAAAGCCTGGGCGCGGATATCGGGAGGGTCTCCGTGAATTTCGGGATCTTCGCAGCCGTCGCTGATATCCGTATTCCAACTGTAAAAGCAAACCAGACGACCCTCGTAAATCAACCCAAAACCTTTTGGCGGACCTCCGGCGTGTTCGTGCACCTTTGGCAATCCCCGATCAAATTGATAATAGACGTGATAGATGGGATGCGAAAAGGGGAGTTCGACAAAATTTAATTCTGGAAATACTTTTTTCATCTCCCGCCTGAAAGAAGCGTCCATTCCGTAATCGTCGTCCGCAAACAGAAATCCGCCGGAAACCAGATACCGGCGCAACGCCTTTACTTCCTGATCGGAAAAGTGAATATTTCCGTGACCGGCAATATAGGCAATGGGATATTTCAGAAATTCGGGGTCGGTAATGCGGTAGGCAACCTCCCTTTCACCGACGTCGAGTTGAAATTCCTGACGCACTTTATTGAGGATATTGCGCCAGGTTGTCTTATTCCCGTACCAGTCTCCGCCACCGTCGTAATGAATACGCACGGGAACAATTGACTGGGCAAAAAGAATTTGAATAGAAGCTATTATCAGAACCAAAAATTTAATCATAAAAAAAATCCCGAAATGTTTAACCACTTCGGGATAAAATAATAGAAAACTAAATATCTAACAAGATTATCTTAGTTGGAAGACAATCATGCTTACCATGGTCACTGCGCCGACCACTTTAATGCTCAATCCGCCGAGGCGACCGACAAAAGCGCCGAAGCCTGCCATTAATCCGTGTTTAATGTTTGGAGTACGAATGATTTCAACCAGAAACGCTCCGATAAAAACTCCGATCAACGAGCCGATAATCGCGCCCATTACGGGAGTAAAAAAAGCGCCCGAGATCGCGCCGAGAATTCCGCCGACAATCGCGCCGGCGACTCCCCATTTTGAAGAACCGTAGTGGCGGGCGGAAATGGAAATCAAAACAAATTCCAACGCTTCAAAAAGTATCATCACTCCGAAAATCGTCAGTACAAAAGTTAAGGAAAAAGGATGAAAACCGGTTGATAAGGCGTAAACAAAACTGCTCGCCGCAATTAAAATATTACCGGGAATGCCAAAAAAATTGGCGATTGTAGAAAACGTTATAATTGAAATTAACGCTATTTCAAGAATTGTGTGCATAGGTTTCCCTCATGCTGTTAGTTTGAATTCATGGCAAATTGGTATCTTCGCGACTTTGAATTTAAATTTAATCTGGCTAATTCCGAACGCACTTTAAACCAACCTACTTTAGTAAAACCGTACTTGGGCGTATTGAGTTCCTTTTTTATGCGATAAGCTCCGTAACCGGGATTTTCTTTGATTATTACTTTGATTTTTTCTTCAAGACTCAGATTAGCCGGATTTATCTCTTCGGCGGGCTGAGGCGTTTCGGCTGCCGGTTTCTCGGCTACCGCGGATTCCGTCTTCTCCGGCTGCGGGGCTTTATCGGGATGGGGAGGCATCTTTATCTTGGCGGCAGCTCCGGAGGTTTCTGCCATTTCAAACTTATTGATAGCCTCGTCAACGGAATCATAAACGTCCAGAATGTGATGAAATTCAAGTAATTCAAAAATCTCATAAACATCAGGCACCATTCGAACCAATTTCAAATCACCGCCGTTTTCTCGGATGGATTTTATCTCGCTGATAAAGATTCCCCATCCGGCGCTGCTGATATAATCCACATTCCCCAAATCAACGATAATGTTGAAACGACCTTGTTTCAAAAGGGAATCGAGCGCTCTCTCCAATTCGGATGCGGTCGTGGTATCGATATACCCGCCGACTTTAATAATCGAAATATGATTCCGACTTCCCGCAATTTCAGTTGAAACTTGAATACCTTCCATTTAATCCTCCTATAAGGAAATAGGCAATTATGATCAAGAACGCGGCCCGATAAACGCGTCGTCCGATAATATCTTCTTCTTTTTTAGTTTTTCCCTAATCTTAACAATTTGATTATCGGAAGATTTCTGCGATTCCTGAAATGTTTTGTTAAGCTGGAAATACATTATTCCCACTGAATTTATTGCTTCCAATAATTTATCATAAGAACTAAATATATTGTTATTTTCAAGATATTTCAACATATCCTTGCATCCCTTTACAATTATTTCCGGTTCCAGCTCATTTAATTTCGATTTGTAAAAGGAAAACAGGTTGTGCATCTCTTTGAAAAAGTGTTTAATACCGGTCAAATGTTCATTATTTAACATCGGATGTGTCGTAACAATTTTTAGCAAAATATTTATTTTATTAATCGTGGCGACAAAGTCGTTTTGCGGATCCACTTTGGATAATAGCTCTCTTATCTGGTTTATATCCGCTTCCACCAGTTCCAAAAACTCTTTATTCTTTTCCGGTTGAAAATCCAGCTCCATCTTTTTGCGCAACTCTTCGGTTGTATATGATGTGCCGACAAGGATTTTGCCTTTGGTTTCAACCTCTTCGCCGATTTGCGGGGCTTGCGGCTTCGGTTCTTCCGTTACTTCCGTTACTTCCGGCTGCGGCAACGGTTTTTCTCTTTTTTCTTTTATTACTTTTTTGGGCTTCGGCTTTGCTTGTTTTACCTTTTTTTCTTCCGGTTTCTGCGGAGGCTTCTCTTCTTTTTCCTCTTTATCTTCGCTGAGAATTTGAACCGTTCTCTTCAGCGGTTCCTGCTTTTTGGACGAGGGAAGCGGCGCCATGGAGGGAATTGCAGGCTGTCCGCGGCGCTTGGCGATTTCTTTTTCAGACGATTCAAAATTCAGGATCACCTTTCCGTCGAGCGTCATAAGAGGCGTGCCCGGTTGCTTTAAGGGACGGGTTCCGCCTTTTTCAATCCATCTGCGCCGCAGTTCTTCCGTGTTCAGACGCATTTTTACCAATTCTTCGTAAATACGATCCGGATCGACCTTGATGTTCCCGTATTCGTCTTTGCGCAGTTCATAGGCGATCATTCGCGGTCCGAACTCCGGATGTTTGCGAACGATATCGTAAATTTTGGTTTTAACTTCGATACTCAGGTGCTTTTTCTCGATCGGGTCCATGAGGTCGGCAAGGAATTCCTTAAAGGCGTTCATGCCCTTGCTTTCGATTATGTGCTTGTACCGGTAGTAGTGATGCGGCGACACTTTTAATCGCCGTAATGCGTCTTTGACCTTAACTCCCGATTCGATTAACTGCTGCAACTCGCGCTGAGTTTTCAGGATGACTTCGCTCGGCATCATTTTTTCACGGATTGCCACAACCGTAATATCATCATTCTGCGGAGCGCCCTCGGTAAATTGTTTCAATTCGCGATTGATGGTTTTAATGAATTCGCTTACGCTTAAATGCGCGTTGCGTCGAATGGTGTCCAAAAAGCGTTCTTCTCTGAACAATTCGCGCTTGCGGTTCATGGCTTCGGTTACGCCGTCGGTGTAAAGCACAAGAATATCGTCTTCGCGCAAACGGATCGATTCGGTTTTGATGGTGCGGGCGAATAGAGTAATATCCGGCAATTGAATACCGACCGGAAATCCCGAAGGATTTAAATAATAGGTCTGTTTTGTGGAATTTCGGTACAAGATCATCGGATTGTGACCGGCGCTGGCAAAGTGAATTTCACGGTTTCGGGAATCCAGCACAACATAAAACATGGTGACAAACATGCCGCGTTTCATATCGTCCACAACAAACTCATTGACGCGCGCCAGAACATCGGCGGGATTCTTGTTTCCCCGGGCTTCAAGACGCAGCGCCGTACGTATCATGGTCATAATCATGGAACCCGGCACGCCTTTTCCGGAAACGTCCGCCACGCAAATTCCGATGGTATCGACGTCAACCTCCACAAAATCGAACAGATCGCCGCCCACCTCTTTGGCTGCTTCGTAGTAAGAGGCAATATCGTAACCTTCGACCTTCGGAAAATCGCTGGGAAGCAGCATCTGCTGAATTTCCTGAGCAACCTGAAGCTCCTTCTGAAGCTTTTCCTGTTCCACAAGGGTTACCTGCGCCTCGCGGAATTTACTGGTCATTTCGTTAAAAGCCTGCGCAATCTCTCCGATCTCGTCGGAGGCGTCGATGTCAATTTCATCCTGATCCACTTTTCCGTGAACAACCTGCCGCACCCAATCCGCGAGATTGTGGAACGGCGCCAGAATTTTGTGGATGAGAAAGAACAACGGGATGTAGCCCAAAATAAGCACGATAATAAGGTAAATAAGGAGCCTTATTTTTCTGGCGTTCACCAGCGTTGTAACGGTTTTTTCATTTACCCATACGTGCACTTTGCCTAATTTAAGAGTATTGCCGAGAGTAACGTCAACCGTTAAATCGGTTACTTTTAACGTGTCGTTTACGGAATACAGGTGTAAGGTCGAATTTTGGATGGTATCGATTTTAGTGCTGAGATCGGGCTTTAGTTTTTTGAAAGGATAGTTGGTTTCCGGACGGCTCCAGGCAAGAATGGTTCCGCTGGTGTCGGTGATAAATACTTCGTTAATGAACTGGTCGTGATTTTGGCGGACCTTGTAGGCTTTTTCGAACAGAAGCGCCGTGTTTTCCTGAAGAATGTCGTCAACAATATTTCCGGCAAGCGCTTCGCCGCTGGAAGCCGCTACCGTAAAGATGCTGTTGCGAATATCATTTTCCGCCTGGTAATAGATGGGAATAAAAATCAATAAAGCAAGAAAGGTGAAAATCAAACTGGCAAAAATTGAATATTTGGTCTTTAGATTAAGGGAGTTCCACTTTTGCAGCAGAAAGGGTTCGAGGGTCATTTCGCGGTACTTTGTCAATCGAAGCTCGTTGCCGCGTTCGGTAACCGCGTATTGCATGTCATCCATCAGCTTGCGCATCATCAAAATACCGAGTCCGCCCTTTTTCCCGATGCTGATGTATTTTTCCAGATCGGGCGTGTTAGCCTGGCGCGGATCGTAACTCGTTCCCTGATCTATGATAATAATGGTAAGGCTTAATCTGCGAACGATTGCTTTTATGGTGATTTCGCCGTTTTTTATGTCACGATAGCCGTGGCGGATGATATTTGTACAGGCTTCGTCAACCACCAATTTAAAAGAGTTGATAATTTTATCGTCAAATTTATGTCTTTTCCCGATTCGATCGATAAAGTCCCGCACCTGAATTAAATAGCTCATTTGTGCGGGAATGGTGATCTCTTCTTTTCTGACATTTTTAAACATTTACAAATCCAATTTTATTTTCTCTTTTTCAGACGCTCGCGCGCATTTTCGATAGCCGTTAACACCTTTTTATTATACGGATGATCTTTTAAAATTTCTTCCCATACGTTAATGGCTTCCTGATATTTGCCCTTTACAAACATATCGACGCCTTTTAAGAAAAGTTGCTCGCTTCTCGGGTCTAATTCTTCTTTTGCGCTCCTGCTTTCGATGCGCGCCTTTTCGTAATATTGTTTTACCAGTTGATTATCCGGATTCAACTGCAGGGCTTCTTCAAAAACCTTGAGCGCCAGATCATATTCGCCGACTTCAAAGAAACTGAGACCGCGCTGAATGGTTTCCTGCAATTTAATTCTCTGCCTCAGCGTATCGATCTCTTGTTGCAGCGCCGGATTTTCGCCTCCCAACAGTTGAGCTTCCGCCACAAGACGCAATGCCTCGGAATAGTTCCCGTTTCGGAACTCCTGCCTGATTTTTGTTACCAATCGATTGAGCTCTTCGTTCAACCTGCGTTTTGTGGTGCTTATCGCATTAAGAATCGTTTCGTCGTTGGGTGCGCGTTCCAATGCCAGATTAAATTCCATTAAAGCTTGCGTAAACTGATTCTTATTCAAATATAATCGTCCCTTTTCGAAATGTTCTTGAATAAATCTTCGGTCGCTCTCGGCTCTTTCTTTATCCAGAGCCTCCTTTATGGCTTGAGTCCGTTCGGATTCCATGCGTTTTTGTAACAAAGCGTCCGCGGAATCGAGCATTACCTTTGCCTTTTGGTTGAAAGCGTCCTGACTTAAAACCTGCTGAAATTCGACGATTGCATCCAGATATTGTCCCTGTTTAAAAAATTCGTTGCCTTTGCCGAGATGTTCTTTGATCATTTTTTGCCGGTCAGCCTCGCGCATGGCTGCGATCAGTTTTTCTTCCCGTTCTTTTCTCCGAGCCTCCGCAATTTTGAACAAATCGTCGCGCGTGGGACCGAAATTCAGCGAAACCGAAAAACGATGCACGGACGAAAACACGCTGCTGTAAGGACTTGAAGTAAAGGCGTAATCGATCTGGAAAATGCTGTACTGCAATCCCGCGCCGAAAGTAGGCTGGCTTCCGTCAAATCCCACTCGCAACATGGCTAAATTACGAAAACGATATTCAGTTCCAAAATGAATTTTAATATCCCGTTTTTGAGAGTAGTCAAAATCGAGCAGCAGGTTCAAATGGTTTTGCTGCCCTTTCAGAAAAATTCTGCGCAAAACGCCCAATCGAATGCTGAGGGGAAATTCGTCGATCGCATTGCCTTCTTTTACCTGCGGAGCGAATAAATTGCGAACGTTTAATCCGAAAGTCCAGTCCCGCAGCAGAATATTCGTGAAAATCTGCGGACGGTACATAAATCCCATGTCCATTCCCACGCCAGTATCGGTTAGGTTGCCCTGATCGGCGAGACCGTTCCAGGCTCTTCTTACCACGCGCACGGTTAAGCCCGCGGAAAGGTTCCACGGCAGACGTTTCCCGTAAGAAAAGAATCCGTGATATTCTTCCCACGAAAACGTGCCGAGATCTGTATTCAGGTAATCGCGCTGCTTTATGCCGCCGACGCCGATTCGGGCAACGCCCATTCCGAAGGTGCCCAAATTTAACGTGGGGAAGGCATAGCCCAGAAAATCGTAATTGGTGCCTTCGAATAACGTGGTATGGAAAAAGGTGGCGCTTTGCTGATACACATATTCCAGACCCGCGGGATTCCAGAACACCGCGGTGGGATCGTCGGCAAGCGCCGTGAAAGCCCTGCCTAAACTAAAAGCCCGCGCGCCGAATCCCATGCTCAGGTTACTCTCGGTGCCACCCTGACCCTTTTGCGCCATCAGGTCGGGTGCAAGCCATCCCGCAATGATCAGAATTAAGATCAATCGATTAAATAATTGTTTTGTATTCATCATCTTCTTCACCATCACTTGCTTATTTAATATAGGCAATTTTAGTTATATATCGTTTGGCTGCACCGCCGTCTAAAGGTTTAATATCGATCGTTCCGAGATAAACCCCGTTCAACACACGTTGTCCGTTATCGTTTCTGCCGTCCCATTTCACAAGTCGATCGTAGAATCCGCGCCGTAAGCCGCTCAATTGCTTTGACCAGACAAGTTCGCCCGTCAGAGTAAATATCCGGATTTCCACGTCGGAATCCTGTTCCAGTAAAAAGGCGATGTTTGTGTAGTCGTATTGGCGACCGAACGGATTGGGATAATTGCCGAACGCCTCTTTCGGATCAGTGGAAACCAGCGTAAAAGATTTGGAAGTTAACTGTTCGCTCTCTTCAAGCTTTTGCCCGGACTCGTCTGCGGTATTCAACGGTTTTTCCGGATCAAAATCATAGACCCGAACCTGCTGCAGGTTTGCTCTGAAAACGCGGTTTACGACATTATCCTGAAACTGAGCCACTACAATCAGTTTTTTCTCTTCTCCCGGCTCGAGGTCCGCCGTTTGATCGAACCCCATCCAAAGCGGATTTTGGGTGGAATCGCTGATTTGTACGTTCACGTAAGAAATTGCCGGTTTAGCCATTTTACTTTTTTTAGCCACGGTCTTAAAATCGTCGTAATCCATTACCTGAATGGATTTGAACATCAAAAAGAGCGCCCGCGGCGAAAGCAGGTTGTTCGGATCGGGACTTTCGTTTGTGGCGTAAAAACCGACTTTTATTCCGCTTACGTGCAGCGGATCGTTAAACTCTTTATTCGAAATCGTAAAACTCATTAACGGCACATTGGTTTGTCCCTTGGTCAGCGTCGTGTCCGAAATATCCAGCGGTTCCGCCTTGATGGTAATGGTCTTCTGGCGTACGCGCACGGGAATCGCAATATTGCTGAAATCTTTGTCCAGCTCAACCGGCAGGCTGTCATTAACGTCAACAGGCAATTGATCGAATTTGAAAATCAGGTTTGCCGTCAGGTTTTGATAAGGCGCTTTTACCTTCCACGAAAGAACCTGACCCGTGTCGCTAAAAACGCGGGCAAGCGTTTCGCTTCCCATTAGCACAAATCCCTGTTTAATGACGGCGGAATCCAGAACCACGGTTCCCTGTCCGCTGATCTTTGCGTACTCCAGATCATTCTGTTTGGCGGCGTAAAGCGGACGCAGGCTGATTTCCACTTCCTGACCCTGAGAGACCAGACCCGTATTGGCTACGGCGATCGGCTGAATGACCGGATTACTTAACGCCAGCCTTGCTTTCTGCCGGACAATGAGTTTGGTTTCTTTGCTGTCCGTTGTCTGCATCCCGCTGTTTTCATCGGTTCCCACAAGCTGAACCTGAATGGTTTCAACGCCGTTTCCGGAATAATTTACGGGTACCTTAAAATTCCACACCGCCTGATTGTTCTGACTCAACGGAATGGGCTCGGGCGCGGCTCCGAGATGCTCCGAGCCGATCTGAATTTTAACAAACGGATTAATGATATTCTCAGAGATTTGAGCCGCAACGACAAACGGATAATTCTGCCCGGTAGATACGGTATCGGACGGCACCCGAACAATTTTCACCACTGCTTTCTGGCTGATGAAAAGGGACTTGCGGAGTTTTTCGTTTTGAATGAACGCCGGTTTTTCGCTGTTTTCGTCCAGCGGCAGCGCGGTAACTTCCACTTCCATCTCGTTATTTGGCAGGCTGCTTAAAGAAAGCGTACGGGTAGAGAAATTTTGACTTTCCATCAGCTCGATTCGTTCTTTCAACGTTTTCTTTCTCGAAAGAGAGCTTACCGTCGTTTTTCCCGGCGGAGTATCGGCAACCTTTACCCACCAATAAACGGGCTGATCCGGCGTAAACGTTTTTGTGGAATCCTCGGGTAGCGCATTGCCGTCTTTATCGACAATACTGAAATAGCTTCCGGTTCTCAGGACAACCGTGCCCGTGCCTTTGGTTCCGGCGACATCGGGTTTGTTTGTAACGAGAGCCTGCAGCTTGAATATCTGACCCGGAGAAACCGAATCATCGATTGCTCCGGCGGGTTCCACGATTTTCGCGCTTAAGGCTAACTGAGCCTTCGGAACAACCAGAATGAAAACGGTGTCCTGCACCACAACCGGATTGAGTCCCGGAATCGATTGACTGCGGGCGGTGGCGGTGATGATGATTTTTTGCCATCCCATTGCTTCCGCGGGCGCTCTGATCTGCCATTCGAGATCGGCTACCTGCAATTCGATATTTCTGTTGAAGCTGGTATCCAACGAAGCGAATCCCTTGGGAGGCGTCAGCACAACCTTCTTGTCGCCGTCCAGAAGATCGTGAAATACAAGCCTCGAAGCAACGGTAATGGGGAACTGATCGGTGGAAACTATCAAACTGTCTTTATGATTTCTGACAAATGAAGACGAAATCAAAATATTATCTACTTTTTTAATCGAAAGATTGAGCGTATCGACCGCTGCGGTATCGGAGGTAAACGCCCACATCAGGCTGTTTTCATCCAGAGCCGGATGAAGCGAATCGACCACCACGCGAATATTTCCGTCATGATCGCTCGGCGGCGTTTTAACTTTCCATTGCGTTATTTGACCGACTTCCACTTTATGGCTTAACGAATCGCCTTCGATTAAAATGAGACGGCTGCTCAAAGTATCCAGTTTAATCCAGACGGCGTCTTTAACTCCCGCCGCGCCTCTGTTTTCCACCCTGGCGCTTATCAAGAAGTCCTGATTTGTGGAACGGAAAAGCGTATCGTTAACCGTGCCGCCGTGATCGAACTTCACCGCCAGTTCGGTGCGTTTTACAATTTGGAAAGGAATGCCGAGGGAGTCGCGCCGCACTTTGGCTGATTGTCCGGAATTTGCATCTTTCGGTCGCTCGCCGTCGAGAATTTGAATAGTAATAACGCCGCTGCCGGGCTGCATGGGCATGATTAGCGTGTCCTGATAAACGCCCTTTGCAAAATGCTCGATGGCGTTAACGGCGGAAAGCGGCTCGTTTGTTTGCCTGTTCTTTGTAAAAACGATACCTCCTTCGGCGACCATTCGAATCACGCCGGACGAATCGAACTCAGCCTGCCCGGTATTTCCGATAATCGTTTGCAGAATAACTTTTTGCCCGGTGGAAACGACAAAATCTTTGGCGCCGTCAGGAGCGGCGATTCTGGTGCTCATGACAATTTCCGGCGGTGTTACCACGCGAACCGGCAACGGGGAAGAGCGAACCGTAATCGGCTGACCGCTGTTGGCGTCCAGAACCAGGGCATCGACAAAAATATTGAATATTTCCGATGAAGCGTTCAGCGGAGCTACTACGCGCCAATCCACCGGCGGGACGCTGAATCCGTCCGGCAAATTTACTATTGAACTATCTTTTACCGAAAATCCTTCGGGTAAAATAATCTGCGCGCGTTTACCCGACGCCGAAACCGGACCCAGAAAATTGAAAGTAGTGCGAACCACAAATTCCTGCCCCGCCGAAACGACGCTGTCCGCTGCGCCCGCAGGCGAAGCGATGGTTAACTGCGATTCCACAATGCCCTTGTTTTCCACTTTAACCGGAACGCTGGCTTCTCTTTCGGCAATGATAACCGGCTGCGCGGTGTTCGAATCTAACGGGATCGTTTTTAAAAATACTTTAATGCTGTCAAAGTTTAACCCCTCGGTGACGTTAACGGGCTTGACCTGCCATTGAGCCTGCGGATTCTGATAGCCGAAATCGAGTACGCTGTCCGCGGGAGAATCGGCAAGCCGGTAATTTTCCGGCAGCCTGATAACCAACTGCCCCTGACCAAAAGACGAATTTCCCTGATGATTAACGGAAGCGCTTACTGTGAATTGTTGATTAAGAGAAACTACCGAGTCCCTTGCTCCTTCGGGTTCCGTAATCAGGGCTTCCACCCAAAGCTGGCTGGGTTGATGAATGACAAGTCTTTCCACATCGTCAACAGACTGTTCGATGCTGACCGCTTCGCCGATCAGATCTTTTACTTCCGCAATTTTAACTTTGATTTGCTGTTCCTGCAACTGATCAGCCTGCCAGTTGTAATAACCGACCTTCTGGGAATCGGGCGCCGGCGGAATATTCTGAAAAAGAACCTCTCCGGGAAGCGCAAATCCGTTGCGGTACAGTTTTAACGTTGCCGCGGCTATGGTATCTTCGCCCAGATTGGAGAGCACAATTTTCAGAGGCACGATCTGACCAAAATTGAAATGGGGCGGATTGGGCGCCAGCGATCCGCTCACTATTTTCAGAGAATCGATACGCAAACGAGCCGGACGAATCACTCTTACCTGATCGTTTACGATAACCGAGTCCGAAGTTTCCTCAACATGGGAGCGTCTTTGATCATAAAAACGAGCCATGGGTTTGGGGACTATCAGCCCGGTATCCGCCTGCGAACGAATATTGAAATAGACCGGAAAATTTAAACTGTCTCCGGCGGCGATTACCGTATCTTCGATTGTTCCGCGCACCTGTACCCAGTTTTCGGACACGTCTTTCTGATCCGAAATTCGTTTGAAATAATATTCCAGGTCGTACAGAAAGGTGGGGGATTCGCCGATGTTTTTTAAAGTAAAGTTAACGGGCACGTCGTTCTGTCCCAGGCGAACCCTTAAAGCGGGAATTTCAATCCGTGAAAAGAGCAGGTGCCCGGGTTCGATGACCTTTAAGGCGTTGGCAATAAGCGTGTCTTTTTCAACGAGATTGTCGCCGAGCGTTCGACCGGAAATGTGCAGATTGACGTCATAGTCTCCGGGACTCAGGTCGGCGGGCAGTTGTATTTCGTTAAACAGGACGGACGCGGTGTCTAATCCGGAAATGGTGTAATCGGCTGACAGGTAAATTTTATCGATGCTTGTGCCCAGAATCTGCAGATAGGTTTTATCGGAATTCAGAGTTATGTCCGCGCTGCCCGTATCGACAAGACTCAGCGTAAAGCTAATTTTTTCCTGCGCCACAACCGAATCCGGGGAAAGCGTTTCCGAAACATAAATGGCGTTGCCCGAGGTCTGGACATACAATTTGTCAAACGTATTGGAAACTTTAACGATATCGCCGTTATCCAGACCGATCTGCCCGTAAATTTCCGTGGCGTCGTTGGCGGGAAAATTATCGGTAATATCAAACTGAAATTTCAGCAGATTGTTTTCTTCGCTTTTTAAAACCGTTAATGTATCCAGCCGTTGTAAATTCAGCACAAAGGCGTCGCGGTCTTCCGATTTATTGGGACCTTTGAAAATCAGTTTGGTCAAATCGGGCGTTATTGTTTTAGGATCCTGGCTATTGGAAACTTTCATGTAAACGATAATGGAATCCGCGCCCTGTGGAACATGATCATCCGTTTGAATCTGTATGGATTTGATTGAGATGATACTATCTCCGAAAGCCAACTGTCCGGCATAAAGGTCTGCATTGTAAACCGAATCGTTGGTCGTTCCGATCAGATGCAGATACAAATCGTATTCGCCGGCGGCGATGGGCAAGACCTCTTTGTTGAATACCAATCGCGTGGAATCGGGTTTGCCGCTGATAATTTTAACGCTTTGAGAATCCAGTTTTATCTGATGAACGATGGCGTGAGAGTTAACGTATCTGATTTGCAACCGGGTCAGGGAAGTATCCAGATTGACGCGGGCTTTACCGTTATTTATGACAACCGATTCGAATTGAACGGCAGCCGTATCCACTGTCCACGAGGTAGGATCGGTGCTTACCCATTCCACGTCAGCCGCGCTTTGAACCAAAAAGGTTCCCGGGGTGGCGGATTGTCCCTGAATATCTTCGCGGGAATTGGCGTCTTTTCCCGAAATCGTGGCATCGACATGAACGGTCAGAGTGTCCAGATTAATTTCGGGAATCTCGAGGGAATAGATCAGCGTGTCCTGAGTCGATCCGCTCAGGTTAAAAGGAGTGCTGTGGCTGATCAGAACGGGATTAAAATCAAGCCCGGGTTGATCGAATGTCAACTCGGCAGAGTTGATTTCCGCGGTCGCCTGTCCGTTATTCTTAAATTTGACATAAAGCCTCGGATGGTCTTGTCTTTCGCTGACCGTATCCGGGACGATCCGGACGCTGTTTACAGTTAATTGAGCGACCTTTTGCACTTGCAGACTTCCGGGGGTATTAACGGTATTGCTTTGAAACGCCTGTCCGTCGTTAACATCTTCGCCTGTCACGCGGGCAAAAATGTCGTAATCTCCGGGTTCGGCGTCGGTTTTCACATCCACGTCAAAATCGAAAACCAAAGTCTTGCCGTTCTGCAGAACGATGGGCAGCGTGGGGCTGCTTTGCCGCGTAATGGTGAATTGATCGTTTGTGGGCTCGCCGTCTTTACGCATCAGTAAAATCACATCGTTAATCTGAGCGTCGGCTCTGTAATCCGCCGATTGATTGACAACATAAACTTTTGCCTTCAGACTCGTCTGACCGGTAGATGCGACCGCGGGCGATATTTCAACTTTATCGGTTACAACGGCGGGACGCTGCTGCACCGTCCATGAATCGTTGATCGTGCTGTCTTCCACCGTGTAGTCCAACCCTGTTTCCGGCTCGTGTACGTCCATAGTAGCCCAGAACGTATCGACGCCGGTCTTGGCTGTGTTTTTAACTTCAACCGGAATGGTGTAAGTAACTTCCACCCCGGGCTGAACGCTTCCGGGCTGCGGGCTGATTGTGCCCTGTGTGTAATTTGAAGACGGATTGTTGCTGAACTTAAGGCTCAGACTGTTTATTACCGCTTCTTTATCTCCGGTGTTTTTAACGCGCACATTTACATTTATCCCCGATTGCCCCTGAGAAACTTTTTCGGGCGCGGCGGTTACGGAAATGGTGCTTATCAGCGGCTCGCCGGTGGTTATCTGCCAGATTAAATTTTCCGTGCCCGAACTATTTGAAACGGTTTGAGAAAAAAGGTCGGTAAAATTCACATCGGCTGTAAGCGTGTCCCGTCCGGTGGCGGAATTTGTTTTCACATCCACGAGAACGGTAATGGTGGTATCGGCGTTGCCAGCCAGATTAAAGCCAAACGGGGGATAATGATAAGCGTAAAGACCGATCCGCTCATTCAACGTTACGTTGTTAATCCGCGCCGTGGCTTCTCCGGCATTGTGCAGCAAAATATAGACTTCGTTGGAATTTTCTCCCTGCTGAACAACGGAATCTGCGGAAGTGATCGAATTGACCTTCACGTCAGCCGGAGTAAAAACCGTCCAGTTATCGGTGACATTGGCTCCGTCGTCGCTTAGCGTCGAATCGACTCCTCCGTCCGCAAAGTTCTTGTCGCGTCCGCGGGCTACGGCGTCAAGCGTCTTATTTCCGGTAGGATCATCAACCGGAACATTAAAGAAAAGAGTAAAACGTTGTTTACTGCCGCCGTCGATTTGAGCGGTTAAGGCGGGTTCTGTTCTCTGAATCTGCGGATAGTTTGTCAGATAAAGGGTGTCCACCAGCAGAGCGGCTTCGCCGTCGTTTTTAATCACAACCACCACAGAAGTGTCGGTTCCCTGACTGATGTTTTCCGCCGCGGCGATAACCGAATCGATGTTCAGAATCGCCATGTCCTGAATATTCAGTTTATCGGCAATATCAAGCGTCTGGTTGTAATACGAACCGTTTTCCTGACCTACCAGTTTGAGGTTGAGCGTATATTGTCCCGAGGGTCCGCTCGCCGTGTCGCTTTCGAAAAACAGAGTGTCTGTAGCCAGACCTTCTATTTGAACGGGTCTGACCAAATATCGTTTAAACGCCGGATTATCTTCGATGTAAAGATAGCTTTTGGCGGTGTCTAAATTTAAGATCGCTTCTCCCTGATTGGTTACGATTACCCAGGGTTCGATAAGCTGTCCCGAAGAGATAAACTCCGGTTCATAATTTCCGGTTACAATATCAGCAGCGGAAACCACATTCCAGCTATCCGTGGTATCCGCTCCCGAATCCTGAAGCAGAGCGCCGCTGTTGGGGTCGTGCCCGTACGCCCAGCCGTTCAAAGATGCGGAGCCTGTGGTTGAACTTGAAAGAACCTCCACTTTAAAATTCACCGTGTCGCTCTGACCTACCGCAAGCGTTTTGCTGACAGACCTCTTAATAGTACCGGCAACATAGTTTCCGTTGGAAATATTCAGACCGACGCTGTCCAGTTGAACGGAATTTTCTCCGTTGTTGGCGATTCGCATTGTCACCAGAATACTATCCTGCCCGGTGCTTACCGAGTCATATTCCGTGAGTACGGAATAGATCTGAATTTGTCCTTTGCCCAGAACATCCCATGTATCGTATTTCTGATTGTCCGCGGCGTGATAATTAATTTCGCTGTTCTGATCTTTGTAACCGATTTCCACTCTGAAGGTGTCCGCTCCGAGCGGGGCGTCGGCTGCGACTTTTATGACATAGCGTAAGTCGGAAGAGGTGTTTCCGCTTAGTTCGAAGGGGAATGATTGTAAAGGAGTTAAATTGTAGTCCGAGTTGTAACGGATAATGACGCTGTCCGAGCTGCTTATAACCGCCGTCGCCTGTCCCGTGTTTTGCAGCGCCACGGTTAGGGTATCGCCTTCTGCGCCCTGACTTACAGCCGTGTCGCTAAGTGCTACCGATTGAATACTCAATTGAGCGATAGTCTGAACATGCAGCGAATCTCCGGCAGAAGCGGTGTAAAGCGTATCCCTTACCGGCATGGTGTTTTCCGTGCCGTAAACGAAAATAGTTCCGGCATAAGGACTTCCGGCGGCTGATAACGAAATCGCTTGTGATTGAAAGGTAAGCGTACTCACCGAACCCGCGGTGGCTGTCTGATTATCGGTTAAATAGAAAGTCTGACTGCCAAATTCCAGACGGGTGCTGTCCTTATTCAGAATAACGTCGTATTGCCCGTTGTTGCGTATCTGAAAAATAAATTGTGTGTTCTGATTTTCGGAAACCGTCATCGGGCTGAAGGAAACATAGTCCAGATCAGCCTGTTGGGAAACAATAAAATAATCCGTTTGATCCGCTCCCGAATCGTGAACTTTATCTCCCGTCAATCTTGCGGTGGTAAAAATTTGTCCGTCAACGGTGATGGAATCTTCGGGAGCTGCTTTCGGAATAGTGACCGTAAATTCGTAAACTGCGTCGGTACCCATGGGAATGCTGTCCGTTCCCGCCGTTCTCTGCTGTGTAAAATTGTAGTTCGGGTCAAAGGTAAGATGCACCGAATCCACATCGACGGTATAATTGCCGGAGTTCCTGACTTTTAATTTTATTTGTTGCTTTTCGGCGCCGCGGCGAACCTCTTTGGGAGCGGGCACAATAATCGAGAGAATGCGTATCGGCTGGACGCTTAGTTCTCCGTCTCCGGCGGAAATCGAGCCGTTTAAGCCCTGATAAGCGCCGAGACCGGCGAATTTAACCTGCGGTGTGTAATTGCCTGCGGAAACCGAACCGCCGATCGCTTTTTGTCTGAACTTCAGGCGGTTTACTCCCGGGATTAAAGTTAAGGGAGAATCCAGAGACGTGCTGAATTGTCCGTTGTCGAAAGAAAAAACGGTATTGGACGTGTCGAGTTGAATGGCGTCTTTTCCGGGATTATTGACAGAAAGATAAAACGTTACGGGATCGTTCAATTCAACCACAGCCGGCGAGAGCGTTTGACTTTGATAACGAATTCCGTAAACGGTAAATAAGGTTGTGTCAACATTGGCTATGTACGCCCTGACCTGTGAGCTGTCAACATCATCGGGACTGGTGTAAGTGGTTTGAGCCAGACCGTCGGCGTCCGTATTAACTTCGTAGCCGGAAAGATATCCGTCTGAATTCAACGGTTGAAACGATACCTTTTGCGAGGCAATTACGTTACCGAACCGATCTTCCACGCGCGCCCGTAAAAGTTGGCTGCTTCCAGCCACGCCCGTACGATAGTTACCCGAATCAGCCGCAACAACGGCAGCCTGATCGGGAATTAACTGAGCGTAAGCCTGAATGCTTGCCAGACCCGTGCTTTGAATATTCAGGGTGTCTTTATCGACATTTTGCCGCAGGGTCCATTCGGTCGCAGCAAGTCCGCCGGAATTTGTAACCGAAGACGAGGGATTAACAGAGCCGGTGGAGGTGGGAAGCCAGTCAACGGTTACGCCGCTGATCGTGTTTCCGTAAACATCCACCACTTTTACGCGTACCGAATCGCCGTAAACCGTGGCAACGGTATCCTGAAGATTGCTTTCCGTAATCAGGACAATATGGTCGGCTGCGTCGGGATCAGCGGTAATGCTGAAGAAAAGATTGCCGCTGTTAAGCAGGTTGTCGTTGTATCCGGTGATGTTGTAAGTTCCGGCTTTGCTTCCGGGAGTAAAATAGACCGAAGCGCGTCCCGTCTGGTCGGTGGTCTCCGATGCGTCCGGCGAAAAGCTGTAGTCGCCGCCGCCTTCAGGAAAATTAAGCACGGTAAAAGTGACGGGAACATTGCTCACCGGATTGCCGAGACTATCGGTCACTTCCAGAACCAGCGGCTGGGCGAGTTGTGTTTTAACAGTGCCCGTTCTGGAGCTGTCGTTGCTTGCATCGACCCATCTCTCCAGCGCGTTAGCCTGAGATTCCAGAACCGTAGCTGTAAACTTGAGCGAATCGGGAATATCGGCGACAACGGCGTAAGCCGAATCTTTGCCTACTGTATTGCGCAGCTTCCATTTACTGCGCGAAATTCCCAGATTGTCCGTCAAATCGGAAGAGGGAGTTAAGGAACTCGTCGGATCCTGCGCTTCCCATGCCACGGTTATTCCGGGCACCGGGTTGCTGAAGGCGTCAAGAACCCTTATTGCCAGAGAGTCGGCGATTTTTGAGCCTGCGCTTCCGGTAAAACTACTGGACGAAACATATTGCATGGAAGCGGGCGCTCCGGGCTGCACTTTAATAATACCCGATGCGTCGCTGATGGTAGTGCCGCCGTTATTCTTTTTTATTAAAAATTTTCCGCTGTTTTTCCGCGTAAAATAGAAGGTATTGGAAGAAGCGGAATCGGCGCTGGCAAAATAACCGATGGAGTCGCCGGTGGTTGACCATTTTACCGCGACGTCGCTTAAATAGTTGTCGTAGGTGTCATATCCCGCGGCGTACAACGTCCACGATTCTCCGGCGTTGGCGGTTGAATCGTCCAGAACATTTCCGCCGCCGTTAGCCGCGGTTCTGATTTCTATTCTTGCCAATCCCGCCTGGCTGACCGTAATGGTGCCCGTTTCGTCGTCCGTCCATCCGTTGGCGTTGCTTGTTTGAACGGTTCCGCTGCCCGGAGACAGGGGCGACAGGGTAACCACGTAGGTGTTGGTGTTGTCGGAACTTAATCCCGACAAAGTGCCCGTTGTGGACCAATCGACCGCCGCGTTGCCGGCGAAATTGTCTTTGCCGTCATAACCGGCGGCGTATAAAGTCAGCGTTTCCCCGGCGGTCATGGAAACCGCGCCGATCTCCTGACCTCCGCCGTTTGCCTCGTCGCGGATGATCACGTAAGAAATCGCTCCTGCGTTAACGGTGATGCTTCCGGTCTGGTCGGAAATCTGAGCGTTTGCGGCGGCTTCCGCTTTAATGGATCCGCTGCCCGTGCTCGATGGCGTAAACGTGACCGATGTCGTCGGATTGGCGGGCGATAAGGTTCCGCTCAAATTGCGCAGCGTCCAATTGGATGATTCGACTCCTTTGTAATTCCCGTCCGCATCGTAACCGACCGAATAGAGCGTTAATGTTTGATCGGCTGTGATGGCGGTATCGGCAAGCGAGCTTCCTCCCTGAGTATCGGCAATCTGGATTCGAATTTCAGCCAGAGCGCCCACGCTGACGTTAATCGTTCCCGTCTGGTCTGCGGTGGCTCCGCCGGAAGGAGTGGCGACAATATTTCCGCTTCCGCCAGCCTGCTCGGGATTAAAAGTAAATTTACTGCCGGTCGCGTTCACCGGCTCCAAAGTTCCGGTTGAACTCCAGGTAACGCTGACATCCGAAATGTAATTTCCGTATTGATCATATCCGGCGGCGTAAAAATCGACGGCGTCATCTGTGGTGATATTTAAATCGCCCGTTTCGGAGCCTCCGTTATTCGCCTCAGTACGGATAATCACATAAGACAAGGCTCCGGCGTTAACGGTTATTAAGCCGCTTTCTCCCTTGATATTGGAGTTGTCGGTTTTTGCAACCCGAACGGTAAAGCTGCCGGTAACCGTGTCCTGCACGCTGAAACTTAATGTGCTGTCGTTGCCGAAGCTTAAACTTGCCGACGGGCTTATGGTTGCCGTGCTGCTGCCCGGCGTGCTTAAAGTGACGTTGTCCGAATTCACCACGCCGTTGCCGAACTGATCGCGCGCGGTTACGGTGTAACTGACGCTGCCTCCGGCGGTAATCGACTGATCGCTTGAAGGCGTTAAAGTGTAGTACGAAACAGTTCCGGCTTTTAACGGCAAGACGTAATTGGAGCTGACCGCGCCGG
>JAADIP010000065.1 GCA_013151275.1 Calditrichota bacterium
AAAATTTTTAAGTGATAATGCCGCGGGTGATAAGCAGACGGTGTTGGATATCGGCAGCGGAGCGGGTTTGCCGGGAGTTGTCCTGGCGATAATGTTTCCGGAGTTTGATTTTGTTTTGCTGGATTCTTCCAGAAAAAAGACGCTGTTTTTGAACAAGGTGAAAGAAGAAATCCGATTGAAGTATCGGGTTGTTTGCGATCGCTTTGAGGAATGGGTAAAAAGAGAGGAAAAGCCAATAGACTGGGTCGTAGCCAGAGCCGTAGCCCCGCTTGGAGAGTTAATTGCGCTTGTTCAGCCGGTTTTGACGAAAAAAGCAAAATTGCTGACCATTAAAGGGTTGGATTTTGAAAAAGAATACAAAAAAGAGTTAAACGACAAGTATTTAATTACGCCTGTTTATTTCGATGACGGGCTTAACAGGTTTTCTGACTATTTGGAAAACAAATGTTTGGTAAAAGTGGAGTTTAAGCATGGATGAGAAAAAACTATTCAAGGAATTATCGAGCCTGGTAACGGAAAGCAGGAATCCGAATTCTATGGAAATAGATGTAATGGATACGGTTGAAGCGGTTCGCGTTTTCAACGAAGAAGATAAAAAAGTTGCCTACGCGGTTGAAAAAGAACTTCCGTACATAGCCCAGGCTGTGGAAATTGTAACCGCCGCTTTTAAAGAAGGCGGACGACTGTGTTATTTCGGAGCGGGAACCTCGGGACGCCTGGGTGTTCTCGATGCGGTGGAATGTCCTCCCACCTTCGGAGTGGATCCGGGAATGGTTATCGGAAGAATTGCCGGAGGATATAAAGCGCTTACCATTGCCGTGGAAGGCTATGAAGATCACGAAGAGTACGGAGCGCAGGATGTGGCGGAGCTGGAGGTCAACGAAAAGGATGTTGTGTGCGGTATTGCCGCAAGCCGGAGAACCCCGTACGTTGTCGGCGCCATAAAAGAAGCCAGAAAAAGGGGCGCAAAAACAATAGCCGTTGTTTGTAATCCAAGAGAAGAATTACAATATGATGTGGACGTTGCAATCTGTCCCGTGCCGGGTCCGGAAGTGATAATGGGATCTACCAGATTAAAGGCGGGCACAGCCACTAAAATGGTATTGAATATAATCACCAGCGTTTCGATGATTAAATTGGGTAAAGTCTATGAAAATATGATGATCGATCTGCAGCAAAACAACAAAAAGCTGGTGGAACGGTCGAAAAGAATTATTATGATGGCTGCAAACGTAGATTACGACAGAGCCAGCGAATGTTTAAAAATAGCAAAAGGTCATGTAAAAACAGCGATCTTTATTGCCAAAACCAACGAAACCGATGAAGTGGCAAAAAAATATATCAAAGCCAATGACGGCTTTCTGAAAAAGGCGTTGCAGGAATGGGAGAAAGAACATAAATAGATTAACACTTTAATTCCTGCTTTTTTTAGCGGAATTAGTTAAGCGTTAAGGGTGTAAGGGTTAAGCGGAAGCGGCTTCTCCGGCGATTCATCACGGATTGCGCGTCACGCATCACGTCTTTCCGCTTTCAGACATCCTTTTACTTTAAATTGTTATACCCTTTTCCTTGTAAACACTCTGCCTTGCAATTGTCTTTATTAAGGAGGCTAATAATCTTTTAATAGTTTGTTTATAAATGCGTTATCGTTTATTTTAAACAAAGATAATCACGGATTAAGCAGAAGGTAATAGCTGGCAACTTATTGATATTTATTGAGATAATTTGTCGCATTGAGTGGAGTTGGTCGAAAGAAAATCTTGCATGAAAAAAAGTCGTTTTATGACTATTTTCTAATAAATAATTTTGGTTAATTATACTCTTAGATTTAATTATGACAACAATATTGGGATTAGTTCTATTAGTTACATTGGCTTTTTTGGGTAAGTATCTCCTTGATAAAATCCCCGTGGAAACTCTTGAATACAGTTTTTTGAATTATTCAGGGTTCTATTATCTGCTACTGGGATTCCTGTCGGGTCCGAATTTTTTAAATGTTTTTAATAAGCCGATTTTGACAAACATGGAATTTCTGTTTGATTTTGTATTAGGCTGGACGGGATTTTTAGTCGGACTGCAGTTAAACTATAAAACCATAAGGCGATTCCCCGCAAAATACTACTTTACCGCCGTAGTACATTTTGTAATCTGCTTTTTTATAATCATCACCCTTTTAATGGTGGTTAACACGCTGTTTCCAAATAAGTTAAATCTTGTGGAGCTGATGCTTCTTTCTTTAGTCGGAAGCATGACTTCCGTTACAGCTATCGGGCTGCTTGTAAGGGAGAAAAAGCTGCGCTCAATGGAATCTCATTTGCTGGAGTTTTTAGCGGCATTTGACAACGTTATCGGGGTTTTTGGGCTTGGTATTTTGTTTCTTGTTTTTCAGGTCAACGGGAACGCTTCGACGAACGGATTGCTTTTAAATGTCGCGGCGTATTCCACGGTTATCTTTTTAGCCTTTTTATTTAAATATCTGAACGATGAATTCAATACCTTTGAAGAAAAATCGTTAATTATTCTCGGCTTAATATTGATTGTGGTCGGGGTTGCCCGCTTTCTTCATACCAGCATTTTGTTTTTGACTTTATTATTGGGACTTCTCCTTGTAAACATGAAAAGAATCGACACCAAAAAGTTGTATTTAACGGTGCAGGAGTGGGAAAAGCCGCTGAATTTTATTTTGCTTTTTTCGATAGGTTTGTTTCTGGATTTTAATCTGTCCGTTTTTTGGATTTTTGTTTTGTTCTACTTGCTAATTCAGATAATATCAAAATATCTGGCTGAAAAAACGATTACACGGATCGGTTCAAAAGCAAAGTTCACCTTCGGCAGTTTTTTAACGCTGGGTATGAGCAGTTTGTCAATGGCAATAATTCTTGACGCCTATTTAACAGATCATTCGCAAGTTAAAGTTAAAGTGCTGACAATAACGGTAATTACGCTGTTTTTAACAAATTTAATTGTATTGAGAATAAATAGAAAAAAGAAATTAAAAACCAGATAAGTGTATGAAAAAAATAGTAAGCGCAATCTCTCTCTTTGTTCTGTTTTATTTTTTTAAGAACTATTTTTCATCGAATACTTTTTCGATTGAGGTGGAAAATATATTTTTAATGGGGATAATTCTTCTCACGGCTTTCTTAATCGCCAATTCGTTAAAAAAGATACAACTGCCTAAATTAACTGGATTTATGCTGACCGGCATGCTGGTGGGACCCAATATCCTGAACTTTTTAACTCAGGACAATTTAAAAGCATTGCACTTCTTTGAAAATTTTGCGCTCGCTTTTATCGCTTTAACAGCCGGCGGAGAACTGAAGTTTTCAAGAATTAAAAAAATAATAAAACCTGTTTCCATAATCCTTTTCAATCAGATATTTTTAGTCTTCTTTGCCCTTTTGTTTTTACTGATCCCTTTATCAAAGCAATTTTTAGGTGAAATGATCACCGATCCGAAAATCATAATCGGATTTTCCATTCTGTTCGCAGCCACGGCGCTATCCAAATCGCCCGCGACCACAATGGGGATAATTACGGAATTAAAAGCAAAAGGAAGAATCACAGATATTGTTTTATCAGTAACGGTTCTGAAAGCGATAATAGTTGTTCTAATCTTTCCGGTGGTTATCACATATTCGAAAGTATTCTTAATCGAATCATTTACTTTTGAAATTAATCAGGTTCTAAGTTTGATTTTACAAGTAATGGGTTCGTTGCTTTTTGGAGTTGTAATTGGTTTTATAATAATCGTCTTTTTAAAATACATTAAAATCGAAAACGCTTTATTTCTGTTCTTAATAGGCATTGTGTTAACGGAATTAAGCGGCATCTTCGATTTCGAGATATTGATCAGTTCCATGGTTGCGGGAATTGTGGTGGAAAACTTTTCAAAAAAGGGCAACGATTTAATTTCCGGAATTGAGAAAACGTCACTACCTCTTTATATAATCTTTTTTACCTTCGCAGGGGCGAGCCTGCACTTGGGGACGCTCCAAAAAGCCTTTATGATGACATTAATTTTGATTATACTAAGAATGCTTTTATTGTATTTAAGCAATTTTCTGGCGGGTTTTGTTTTAAAAGAAGATAAAATAGTAAAACATTATTCCTGGTTAGGGTTTATCGGTCAGGCTGGAATTGCGGTAGGGCTGGCAAACATTATCGAAAGATCGATTCCCGGCGAATTGGGATCCATTTTAAAATCTTTGTTAATTGCAACAGTGGTAATTAATGAGTTCTTGGGACCTATCTTATTTAAATATCTGTTAGTTAAAGCCAAAGAAAACTATAATTCGTAATCGATCGGTTTTAGCCGCTATTCAAGATATTTTTTTGATTAAAATTAAAAAAATGATTAAATTATAGAAAATAAATGAGTTATATTATATTCCTCAGATATTTTAAATCGGTTATACTTTTGGGGGAATTATGAAACAGTTTAAACTTTTGTATTTGGCAAGCGAAGTTTCACCATTTGCGGTAGCGGGCGGATTGGCTGATGTAACCAGCGCATTGCCAAAGGCACTTAAAAATTTGAATCAAGAAGTTCGTTTGATGATTCCAAAATATAAATTTATCAATGAACGAAAATATGTCTTAAGAGAAGTAATACGTTTAAGAGAAATTCCCGTTACCGTTAACAATGAAACGGCGGTAGCCTCCGTCAAATCAGCCTTTCTTCCTGACAGTAAAGTTCAGGTCTATTTTATTGAAGTCGGAGATTACTTTAACAGACCCGGAATTTACAAGGACCCAAAAACCAATAAGCCCTATCCGGATAATGCCATACGCTTTGCCTTTTTCTGTAAAGCCGCTATCGAAACGTTGAAAAAATTATCCTGGCAGCCGGATATAATCCATTGCAACGACTGGCAAACAGCTTTTGTCCCGGTTTATTTAAAGACTATTTATCAGGGAGATCCGTTTTTCAAAGGAATAAAAACAATTTACACCATTCACAACTTAACCACTCAGGGCGATTTTGATGTCAACATTGCCGAGAAAATAGATTTTGATAAAAGTCAGGTAAAAGAGGGCGGTCTTTTTTACAAGGACGGAAAGCTAAACCTGACAAAAGCCGCAATCTATTTTTCGGATTTTATTACAACCGTTTCGGAAACGTATGCCAATGAGATCCTTACGGACGATGAAGTCGGATTTGGTTTTGGTCCCATACTTGAAGAAAAAGAAGATAAATTCGAAGGCATTATGAACGGAATAGATTACGGAATATGGTCGCCGGAAAAGGATAAGTATATTCCCTTTCACTATTCAAAAGAAGATCTGACAAATAAAGAAGAAAATAAAAAAGCGTTGTTAATGCGATTGGGAATGTCGTATGAGCCAGGCGTTCCGGTAATGGGAATGATTTCAAAACTGACGCGGCAAAAGGGATTTGATTTGGTTCTTGATATCATGGAAGATTTGCTAAAAGAAAATCTAAAGCTGATTATTCACGGAGACGGCGACAGAGATTTAGCCGAAAAATTTTTGCAATTCGCATCCAAGTTTCCCGACAAACTAAGCGTGAGCATTACTTATGACGAGAAGATGGCGCATTTAATTGAAGCGGGCAGCGACATGTTCTTAATGCCTTCAAGATACGAGCCTTGCGGATTGAACCAAATTTACAGCATGCGCTACGGAACCATCCCGATCGTTTCGGCGGTGGGAGGTTTGTTCGATTCGGTTGATGACATTGACGAAGAGACCGGTGAAGGCACCGGATTTATCATAGAAGAATTGACTCCAAAGGCGCTTCTTAAGGCAATAAAAAGAGCCCTCAAATATTATAAAAACAAAGATAAATGGACCGAGCTCCAGAAAAGAATTATGGAAGAGGACTTTTCCTGGGATATTTCAGCGAAGAGATATGTTGATATTTATGATCGCCTTATTAATGAAACAGAATTTTAGGAACGGTTAATCTTTGGATTATTATAAAGAACCCAAAAAAAGTTTAGATAAATATCCGCTTTCATTGCTTCATAAATTTCTTTTTAGTGGTATTTTTAAAAAAAGTCGCATTTGTTCGAGAACGGTTAATGAATAAGGCTGTTTTTTTAGACAGAGACGGAACAATAATCGAAGAGATGGGTTACATAAACCATTTCAGCCGGATCAGGATATTTCCTTTTGCAATTGAGGCAATACAACTATTCAACAGGAGCGGTTTCAAAGTTGTGATCGTAACAAATCAAGCCGGAGTAGCCAAAGGGTATTTCTCTGAAGAGTTATTGCTTGAGATGAATCAATGGATGAAAGACCAATTACGAAAAAAGGGCGCTGTAATAGACGGGATTTATTATTGCCCGCATCACCCCAAGGAAGGAAGCCCCAAATACAAAGTCGATTGCAATTGCCGAAAGCCGAAAACGGGTTTGGTGGAAAAAGCCGTGAAAGATCTAAATATCAATATTAAAGAATCATTTGTAATCGGTGACAGACCGACCGATGTGGAGCTGGCGAATCGCTTGCAGATACCTTCGATTTTTGTTCTCACCGGATATGGCTTGGGAGATTATGTAAAAACAAAAGGCGCGTTACCCGTAAAGCCTAAAATCATTTTTAACAATATTCTGCAGGCAGCGCAATTCATAATCAATTATGATAACAAATGGCGAAAAAACAGATAATTGACTGTTGTAGTTTGAATAATTATATTTACATGTTTTAATGCGAAGAAGATTGGGACTATGAAAAGACTATTATTTTTAATTTTAGCGGGTAGTTTGTTTTTTTCTTGTCAGGATTTGAATTCTATTGATCCGCCCGACGAGTTTAAGGTTTTGGATCGATTCGGGACTTTCATTGATACGACCTTTGTGGCTGACAGCGCGTTTTTTGTGACCGATCCTTACATCAACACGGAAAATTCGGTTAAGCTTTCGCTCGGAAGTTACAGAGATTTCAACAGCTCTTTTTTAATCCGTTTTACGAGAATGCCTTCGGACTCCGGAGCGAGTTACGATTCGGTATTTGTCATTTTAAGAAGAAAGCACGTCTTTGGGGATAAGGATAGAACCCTGAAGATAAATGTCTTTCCGCTTGAAAACAGTTGGCCCGATTCGGTAAATGTTTTACCCGAGTGGCACAACTATCAGCCGGGGCAGCCTGTTTACTCTTTTGATGTCGCCGCAGACGATACCACCGAGATCGTGATTCCGGTGCCAAACGATGTTTTTAACACCTGGGTTGAGCAGGGCGCCGACAACAACGGATTGTTATTCTCTCCTTCGCAACCGCAAGACGCCTTTATTCTGGAACTGAACAATTTTTATTCGGAAAAGCCCGAAGATTGGCCCAAACTTGTTTACAAAACGATTTTGGATACTTTAATCGAACACGATACGACAAATATAGGAATTGCCTCAACAGTTTATGATTATGACTTCGGAAAAAGCGAAAATATTTTCTCCATGGCTAAGGAGAAAAAAGAACTGATCGTTTCTTCGGGTATTGCAGGCAGAATATTAGTGCATTTCGGGGCTCTGAATTCATTGCCTAAAAAAAGCATACTTTACAAAGCGGATATTCAATTCGCCATAAAGGACGAAGATTTTTTTGATCCGGGGCTACCGAACTCTTTAGACAACAAGGATCATTCCAATTACTTCTATTTGAGAATCGTATCTTCTATGTCAGAAGACGGATCTTCTTTTGAAATCGATTCTGCTTTTGCAAAGAGCAGTTATTTTTCTTACAGCCTGAAACAAGACCAGGGAATCATTCATTTTGCCAATGAATCCGATCAGGTAAGATTTGGCAAGGGATTTGTTCAGGATTTTGTAAATGAAAGATCTTCTTCCACCTGGTTTTATTTACAGTTTCAGAATGAATTTCAAGATCTGTCGATAAAACGGATAAAGTCCGTTTATGAAAACGGAGTTCAGTTGCGCGTACGGTATTACTCTGTTGAAAGTGAAGGTTTTTAAATGAAGTCAAAA
>JAADIP010000028.1:0-13133 GCA_013151275.1 Calditrichota bacterium
CTTTCGGGAAGCCCGTTTAAACCGGGTTATTTCGAGTTATCGTTCGGCTTTAGCGGCGATTTTCCCAGGGACATTCATTCGCGGAAAGAACCGGTTGAAATCAGCCTCGAAGATAAAAAACTTCTGCTGCAGGGACGCATCGACCGGATTGACGTGGATGCGCAAGGCAACGCCATGATTCTGGATTACAAGACCGGCTCGGTCTCCGGCGGACTGGTGCACGATGTTGTCAAAGGCGTTCAGCTTCAGGTGCCGCTTTATCTGTTGGTGCTTCCCGAACTAATTAACGGGTTAACTCCGGCGTTCGGCGGCTTGTACGAAGTGAAAAGCGCGCAGGACTGCGGACTGAAACCGGTAATGTGCGATTCTTTGAACCAGGCTGTCGGAGGCGGAAGAAGCCACGCTTTTTTACCGAATAAAAACGTGCTGAAAGAGGACGGAGAGCCGTTCGGGTTTTACGATCTATTGGAGTATTCGGCGGCTAAAGCGTTTGAAAATGTCGAAAATATCAAAAAGGGGCTTTTCCGCCACACGCAATTCCCCAAAGACGAGCGATGTCAAAAATACTGCGATTACAAAAGAATTTGTCAAAAAGTGGTCGGCAAACTGGAGCGTATCGCGGAAGAAAAACGGGGGAGAATAGAGGCGGAGGACAGCGCTTAATTAAACGAAAATGCGCGAACCCAAAAAAGGGAGTTTTGAATATTCATGTCCGATTTAACTTCAGAGCAGCAACAGGCGCTTTTTTTAGACCGCAATATTTCGGTGAGCGCGGGCGCAGGCGCAGGCAAAACGCGTTTGTTGGTCGATCGGTTTTTGAAGATTGCGGTTGAGCATTTTAAAGGGCAGCCGCAAAAAGTGCGGCAAATTTTAGCCATCACTTTTACCAACAAGGCTGCGGGCGAGATGAAAGAGCGCATCGCCCTGGCGGTCGGCGAACGCCTGACCAAAACAGGGGACGAAAAGGAACGGCTTCATCTTCTGCGCATCCGCGACCAGTTGAATTCGGTGGCGATTTCCACCATTCATTCCTTTTGCGCGCGCATTTTACGCGAATATCCCATCGAAGCCGGATTGGCGCCCGATTTTACCGAGTCGGATGATTTGCAAACACAAATGCTTATCGCCGACGCCATCGAACAAACATTAAAACAGGTCGATCAAACGGATGATGAGGATGAATTCCAGACTTACTGGGAGCTGTTTCAGATTATCGACCGCAAAAACGTGCTGAAAATGCTGCGCCGCGCTTTGCTTCATCCCTATGAAATGCAGTCGGTCGCAAATCGTTTTGCGGAGGCGGATGAAGAAGAATTTATGAGCTTTGTCTCGGATTTGTGGCTAAAGGAAATCCGACAATTACTCCCCGAAGAACAGTTGCGCTCTGTCGGCAGTCTGATTCTGCAGATTTTGCCGGAGCTGCCGCCTTCCGTTCCGGAAAAAATTATCGATCTGATTGAATTGCTGAAAGCGGGTCGGAATCTCGCTTCCGCAGAAACTCTTTCCGTTAGTGATTATCAAACCGCTCAGACTTTGATTCTGCGGTTGACGACCAACGACGGCAAAGCATATTCCGATTTCAGATACTTAGGCGGCAAAGCCTTTTGGAAGGGGAGCGCGGGAGAGCGTCTGCTGATGTTGAGCGAACTTTGCGCCGATTTGGGGCAGCCGTTAAACGATTTTAATCCCGGCAATCCGCCCTCCGAAACCGACCGAACCTTTTTCCGCGCGTTTAAAATATTCCTGCGGTTTTACGAACGGGCGTTTAATTTGTACGAACAGTTCAAGAGCGAAATTCCGGCGGTCGATTTTGAAGACCTTTTGCTGAAAACCTACCGCCTGTTAAAAAACAATGAATTTGTGCGCCGGGAGTTGAACGAACGATACGAATTTATCATGGTCGATGAGTTTCAGGATACCAACGCCTTGCAGTGGCAGATTATCGCCTTGTTGGCAAGTAAAGACGGCGAATTGGAGAAAGATAAAATATTTATCGTCGGAGATCCCAAGCAATCGATTTACGGTTTCCGCAACGCGGATATCCGGATTTTTAAACGGGTCAAAGAGTTGATGGCGAAAGGCGCCGGTTTTGACAATCCCGACGATTATTCCGGCAATGTGATTCTGAAAAACAGTTTTCGTTTTCTGCCCGGACTGAACGCTTTTATTAACGATCTGTTTGACAGCGTGATGAACGGAGGATCTAAAAACACTTACGAAGTTGAGTTCCAGCCGCTGGTCGCTCAACGCAGGGTGGAAGACAAAGGCTATGTTGAATTGGCTCTTTTGAACGATGAAGATGAGATCGGCGAAGAAGATTACATCGCCTTTACCATTGATCGGCTGATAAACAAAGAAAAGGCGACCTGCTTTGTGTGGCAGGGCGAAGAGAAGGAACGTCCCCTCGAATTCGGCGATATTGCCGTTTTGCTGCGCAGCCGAAACAATCTTTTAACCATCGAACAAACCCTGCGCAGGTGGGGCATTCCTTTTAAGACGGTAAAGGGCATCGGTTTCTGGCAGCAGCAGGAAATATTCGACTTTTACCATCTTTTGCATTTTTTAGCCGACCCTTCCGAAGATTTTTATCTGGTGGGAATTTTACGCTCCAAATTGTTCTTACTGCCGGACACGATCCTCTATTTTCTCAGTCGTGAACCGGGAGAAACCTGGTGGGAAAAATTAAACGGCGAACTTTCCGCCGGACAGTACGAAGCCCGCGAGCTCGGCGAATTAAAGCGCGTTCGGAATCTATTGAACAAATGGCTTAAAATGAGGGATTTTATTCCTCTTAGCGAATTACTGCAAACGGTGCTGGATGACCTGCAGTATCGGGCGCTGCTTACTTCGCAGCTCAACGGCGAGCAGTTAACAGCCAATATCGAAAAGTTCGTCGAGCATGTTTATCGTTTTAACAGCAACGGAATCAGCGGACTGGTGGATTTGATCAGGCAGGTGGAAATTTTCATCGAAGAAGACATGAAAGAAGGCGAGCCGCAGATTAATCTGGAAGACCGCGGCACAGTAAAACTGATGACCATTCACGCCGCAAAAGGATTGCAATTTCCGGTGGTTTTTGTGCCTTACCTGAATACAAAAAATACCGGTCGTTCCAACGATTCCGTCCTGCTCAATCCCGAAATCGGTCTCGCCTGTCCCATGCGTCAGGAGAGTTTTATCAACAACGACCGGTTCGCGCTTCTGAATCTTCTGAAACTGGAAAAGTTCAAAAAAGAATTAGCCGAAGCAAAACGCATCTTTTACGTGGGAGTGACTCGCGCCAGCAATTATTTATTCCTTTCGGCAAAAACCAAACGGGAGAAAATTCAAAAACATTCGGCGCTAAGCTGGATTTACGAGCACTACCGGCAAAAAAATTACGACTTGTTTGATCCGGAATTGAAAACAATTGTCGATGAACAATACGCCTTAAATATCGTGCGACATATTGAATTGCCGCACAACGAGGACGAAGAAATACGCACCTATTTACAGGGACTTCAGGAATTGCAGGATCAACTCAAAACTCCCCAGCCGGTGGAGGAATCTCTGCTCGAACTTTACCGTCCGCTCGAAGATACCCCGGGACCAGTTACCTTTTCCGCTACCCGTTTGATGACCTATCGCAAAGATCCCGCGGAGTATTACCGGCGCTACCATCTGGGATTTTTCCAAAGCGATTACGAGCTTTTTGCCGACGCCATCTACCAGAGCGACGATTCTTTGATTAAGGGGAAAATTCTGCATCGCTTTCTGGAGATTGCAACCGGTCAAACGCGTGACGAAGATGAGATTATTGAACGAGTTTTATTCGATTTCGAAGTTTTTGATCCGCAAAAGCGCCGGCAATTCGGCGAAGAAGTCAGACAGTTAAAGGAAAAAATTTTTAATTCTCCGATAGGAAGTAAAATTGTTCGGGCGGCAAAGGCTCGCAATGAAGTTTCGGTGACCATGCGCCTTGGGGACGATTATTTTACCGGTACGATTGACCGCATAATTCTTGACGAACGGAATCTCTGGCGGGTGATCGATTACAAGACCAATCGGATTTCGCAGGATCGGGTGGAATTAACGGGCAAAGAGTACGAATGGCAGATGAAAGGTTACGCCCTTTTATTGAGCCGCCTGCTTCCCGAGCAGGAGGAATATCCGGTTGATCTCTATTTTGTGCACGCCGACGCGTGCTACCAAAGGCGCTACGCTCGCGATGAAATCAAAAAAATTGAAGAAGAGTTTTTGGAATTGATAAGGGAGATCAAACAGAGATTTCCGGTTCGCTTTTGGGAAGGGGCAAGGTCGTGATGCGTGATGCGTGACGCGTAATGAGTGACAAAGTGACAAAGTAACAGAGTGACGCGTGACGAGTAACCAATGACGATGCAAACTGAATAAAATCGTCAATAATAAATCGTAAATCCGAAATTCGAATACCGAAATCCGAAACAAATTAGAATGCCTAAATTCAAAACATTAAATTGTTACAGTATGTTAAAAATATTAATGCGTAACAAAATTCCATCTTTCTTGAGGCGCAATTAAAAAACAGAGATAATTTTCCTTTGTGTGCTTTGTGACTTCTTTGAGAACTCTGTGGTTATTTTTTCCCGCGTCCGGCAGATAAATTACAAAGTAACATAGTAACAAAGTAGAGTGAAGAGGAAAATCATCAATCAAAAATCAATTAAAAGTTTGCAATAAATTTCAATAACCGCTAAACTTTAATAATTAAAGGTTTTCAATTGTAATCGGGAAAGGATAACATGGCTGATAATCTTCATATTATCGAGCACCCTCTGTTAAAAGCAAAACTTTCCGTTTTGAGGGATAAAAACACAAATCGCCGCCAATTCCGTCAAACCCTGTCCGAAATTGCCATGCTAATGACCTACGATATCACGAGGAATATTCCGGTTTACGAAGTTGAAGTGGAAACGCCTCTGGAAAAAACAAAAGGCATTACCTTGCATCGGGAAGTTACGCTGGTTCCCATTTTGCGCGCCGGACTGGGAATGATCGACGGAATTCTGGAACTGATTCCCAACGCCCGCGTGGGACACATCGGCGTGTACAGAGATAAAAAGACCCTGAAGCCGGTTGAATATTACCTGAAACTGCCGGACAATGTCGAAGAAACCTTTGTAATTCTGGTCGATCCCATGTTGGCTACCGGCGGTTCCGCCCTTGCAGCCATCGAAATTTTAAAGCAAAGAGGAATCAAAGAATTAAACTTTCTCTGTCTGGTGGCGGCGCCCGAGGGTGTTAAAGCCGTGCATGACCGCTTCCCTGATATTAAAATTTTCACCGCGGCGCTCGATCGTGAATTAAACGAGCACGGTTATATTTTGCCCGGATTGGGAGACGCCGGCGACCGTTTATTCGGAACCGAATAATTAATAATGAATGAGTTTGCGCTAAAAACCTTGTTCCGTCATTTCGAATCCCGATTTATCGGGTGAGAAATCTATGCTACTTAAAACAAAAGATTTCTCGTCTCTGCGCTCCCCGAAATAGCAGCTTTTTCAGACCTTTTTAAAATTAGCACATAAAAAAGTTCATGTTTTTGTAGGATTTTTATTTATCGTTTAATACTCAATCGATACTGAAAGCTGATAAAAACGCTTGTTCAGATAATAATACCGATAACCGGCATTATCCAGAATATTGTAAACCGAAAACTGGAACAGCAGCCTGAGCGGCTCGGTTTTTGTCCGAAATCCGAAAATCAAATCCATGTCGTAAATCGTAAAATCCCTTTAATCGGTTGGTTCTTAAGCGATTTAATTTGTCAAAATACCAGCCGTAGCTTTTGCCCTCGTAGAAATAGTTGGCGCTGAAATATAATTGACGGCGGATTAATTCCGCTTGCAGATTGTAGGACAAATCCGGTTTGTATTCGTACAAAAGCCGATCCGAAATATAGAGCCGCGTAAGCGCAGCCTGAATGTTAACAAATCCGAGCATATTCTTAAACCGGACGGAAGCTTCAAAACCGCTGGTCCGGTTGCGACCGAGCTGCGATTGAATTATGTATTCGCCGAACGGTTGTTTTAGCAATTTATTGTAGATTGTGCGGTAGAAGAAAGAAAAATCGTATTGTATTTGAGGAAGCACAAACGAAGCAAAATCGCTTGTCACCGTTATTCCCATATCATACGATTGACTGTATTCGGGTTCAAGAGAGGCTTTGGAAGTGTCGCCGAGAGAGTTTACAACAAAATCCTGATTGTAAGCGATTTCAAACAGCGTGGGATAACGCGCATTTCTGCCATAGCTCAAATAAGCGGAAAACAAATGGTTGTTTTTACGCCAGTTGATTTTCGCGCCCCACGAATTTGTAAAATCACGGTAACCGCTTGCGCTCACATCCCCGCGCAAGCCGAAGAAAACCCGCCACTTTATGGTGGAAAGACTGTCATAACGGTCGTTGAACGAATAGACCAAACTCGAATTTAGCCGATTATCGTAAAAAAACATCCGCTCGATCGGCAAAATATTTCCCGAATCCGAAATCGATGTTTTCCTCGTGAGCCGCTCGTGCCAGTATTCGCTCACCGACTGTAAGCTGCCCCGTTTAAATTTAAAACTTTTGGCGACCCGTACATTCAGTCTCTGTGAATCATATTGGTACAAATTCCGGGAAGTTTTTACCTGATAGCGTTGTACCTCGTCCCGGTTGCGGATGTAGCTAAGCGAAAGATTAAAAGCATTCGGCAATTGATATTGATTCCCGAGCAGGAAGGTCGTTCGCGAATCATGCCAGCCCGGTTTTTTGTAATTCAGATTGTAATAAAAGAGTTTCAGGTTAGAGGTGAAAGAAGGTCGATGGTAAAACAGATTCAAATAGTGATAGGACTTTTTCATCCGGATATTATCGTTTTTCGATTTTTCAAATGAGATGCGCTCGTCGGGAAAATATTCGATTTCGGGATTCATTTTTGAATATTGTCCGTAATAGGACGCCGCAAAATTTTTTCCAAAAGGAATATCAACCGACCCGCTGTACCTGCGGCTCATAAATGAACCGATTTTGGATTTTAACCGAAATTTCCGTTCTGACGGCTGCCGGGTAACGAGATTTATTACCCCGCCGAAAGCGCCGCCTCCCGTTAGCAGCAAATGGGCGCTTTTGTGAATTTCAATTCGCGAAATATTATCAACCGGCACTATCGAAAGATCAGCCGCGTTGCTGCCGCTTAAATCGTTCAACAAAATCCCGTCAAGATAAACGTTGATCTCGTTCGAATTGCTGCCGCGAATCTGGATTTGCTTCCCGTCGATTTCGTTCCCTTCCAGCCGCACGGAAGGAAATTTTTTCAGAATATCGGACAATTCGCTGCTGGCGTATCGCTGTAATTCGGATTGAAGAACGGATTCGCCCTTGTGCGGAACATCCAGACGCGACAGGTTCAGACGTTCGGCTTCCACCTCAATGGTCTCTTTGAGCTGCAGTTTTAACGGTCTTAAATAAATCACCTGACTTTTTCGCAATTTTAGAACGGCGATTTTAACGGTGCGATATCCGAGAAAATCGACGATTAAACTGTCTTTGGGAGAAATTTCCGCGGAAACCGATAGTTTGAAAAAACCGTCGTCATCGGTGGTTGTGCCCGCTTTCAAAAACTGAAAATAGACGTCCGCACCCGAAAGCGGTTCTCCCGATTGCTCGTCGATTACCCGACCCGAAAACACCGTTTTTTGCGCCGGAAGATTTGAAACGATCGTTAAAACAAAAATCAGGAGAAAAATTATTCTTCTGCTTAAGCGTATCATAAAATCGATCTTCTAATTTAATAACGGATCAAATAAAAACTCGTCGGGAATATAAGGGTTGATGCCGTGCCAAAGGCGATCTTCATAACCGTCCCGATCGTTGACTTTTATGTAATACCGCGTCGGTTTCCATTTGGTAAACCGGATAAGAACCTGATAGTAACCTTCTCTTTGCGAGACGGTTTGTCTTAATTTGAGCGGATATTGCAGCGAATCTTTCGGATATTCTTTACTAAAAAAAACGCCGACCACTTTATTGACGGTGTGAATTCCCTGGTAATCCATGACAATTGCCTGACAGTAATACTCATTGCTTAAATAGGCGGTCTCCACCAAAACGGTATTTTTTACTATGGGCGCGGCGTATTTTATTGAGAAATCAAAATTGTTATTCATACCCGAAAGGTAAATTTTATCTTTAAAAGGAAAGTATTTGTCGGCGGAAATTTCAACGGTTGTCGGTTTATTGCGTTTTTCGGATTCGCTTAATACGTATTGAATAAAGAACTTTCCCTGATAATCTGTAAAAACTTCGCGGGCGCCTATGCGGATATGCGCAAGATAGACCGGATCGTCCGTGTAGTAATTGGTTACTCTGCCGGAAATTTGAACGGATTCGCTTAAGCGGACGCTTGATACGCGATATCCCGTGAATTCTTCCAAATCGCAGGAAACCGAGAAGGTAAAGATCAGCGATAGAAGTAAAATATTCCTTAACATAAGTAAAAGCCTAAAACGGATTTTTTCATAATATAGAAAGTTTTTGAATCAGACGAAATAAAAATGATTCCAAAAATTAAATCGGGTTTGTGACGAAGTAGTAAAAAGTGAACTGACGTGTGTTTTTAAAGATCTTTTATCCGTTTGCTGCGTTGCAGTGAATTGGAAGGCGGAAAAGCGTTTGAAAGCTATGGCAGACGTAAAGATACTTTTCAAGAATTCGTTTTCCGGACAAATTGAGTGGTCTTAAGGAAGGTGAAAAATGAGCCATTAGTTTTTGCTTTAAATTGAACAGGTGCTTAAATTCACGATTGATTGGAGAAAGACTCCTGTTTAAAAATTTTCAACAAAGAAAGGAGTGCCAAATGTTAAACAAAATTGCAGTTATCGGCGGGGGAAATATCGGGGGAGTTTTAGTTCAGGAAATTGTAAAAAGACGTCTGGCTCGCGAAGTTGCTTTGGTTGACGTGAAAGAGCCGGATCTGGCAAAAGGGAAGTGTCTTGATATTGCCGAAGGAACCCCGGTCATCCATTCCGATATTCGGGTAAGGGGTTCAAAACAGTACGATGTTATCGAAGGCGCGGAGTTGGTGATTAACACAGCCGGCGTTCCGCGTACCGTTCGTCCGGACGGAACCATTCCGAGTCGCGAAGAGCTTTTAACCACCAATTTGAAAATCACCGATTTTGTAAGCAACGGAATTAAGAAATTTTGTCCCGGCGCCACCGTTATTTCGATTGCCAATCCTCTTGACGCCATTGTTTATCGTTTGTTCATGAATCTGAATCCGCCGCGGGAAAAACTGGTTGGCATGGCTGGCGTTCTGGATTCCAGCCGCTATCGTTATTTTGTGGCGGAAGAAGCCGGGGTCAGCGTGGAAAATGTTGAGGCGCTGGTTTTGGGCGGTCACGGCGATTCCATGGTTCCGGTTCGTTCCTGCTGCCGCATTGCCGGAATGCCTGTTGAAAAGTTTATTTCGCCGGAAAAACTGGAAGCCATCGAAAATCGTACGCGCAAGGCGGGCGGCGAAGTAGTGAACTTGCTGGGAACCGGTTCCGCTTTCGTCTCTCCGGCATGGAGCGCACTGGAAATGGCGGAGGCGATCATCTTTGACAAAAAGAAAATCATGGCAGCCAGCGCGTTGCTAAAAGGCGAATATGGCGTTGACGGATTGTTTATCGGCGTTCCGGTTGTTTTAGGCAGGAACGGCGTGGAAAAGGTTATTGAAGTCGATTTAACCGATAGCGAAAAAGAAAGATTCAACAAATCGGTTGAAGCCGTTCGGAAAACAGCGAACGAAGTAATCGAAAGAACCAAATAAATCGCTTTATCCTGTTTCGGCGCGTCCGGATTTGATAAGACGCGCTGAAAATTACTTTTTACAAGCTAAACGATCAGGAGGCAGTCATGGGAAAATTAACCTATTTAAGCCATTCCGCCTGGATGATCGAATCCGGAAAATACAAGATCGTGATTGATCCGTTTTTGGAAGGAAATCCCAAAGCGTCCTTAAAAGCTTCGGATGTTAAGGCTGATTATATTATTATCACGCATGCCCACGGCGATCATTTCGGCGACGCCATTCCGATTGCCAAAGCCTCCGGCGGAACCATCATCTCAAATTTTGAGATCATTAACTATTGCAACGGTCAGGGGGCTAACGGGCATCCGTTGCATATCGGCGGCGGTCGCGATTTCCCGTTCGGACGGGTAAAACTCACTCCCGCCTGGCACGGTTCTTCTTTTCCCGACGGAAGCTACGGCGGAACGCCTGCCGGAGTGGTTCTGTCGCTGGAAGGCAAAAATATCTACCACACCGGAGACACCGGATTGTTCTCGGACATGAGGTTAATCGGGGAAATGACCCCCATCGACATCTTTTTGGTGAACATCGGCGATAACTTTACCATGGGAATCGATGACGCGGTGAAGGCTGTGGAATTTGTCAAACCTAAATTGACAATACCGATGCACTACAAGACGTTCGATGTGATTGATGTTGATCCTCAGGAATTTGCGGATAAGGTAAAAGCCAAAGGATTTGATGTAAAAGTACTCGGTGTTGGAGAAAGCCTGGAATTCTGATAAGAATTGTATTGTAAAAAATCCGGGAAATGTGCGTCGTTTCCCGGATTTTTGCTTTTTAACGTAATGTTTTTAATGTTCGATTAACGGAAAAAGTGTAAAACCCGATTGGCTGCATAAGACAGTTTGAGTATCTGTCCGTTACCCGAAGAAAATCAGAACCGCAGACAAGATTAAAGAACTATGACCGATCACGCGCTTAATCAATTGTGTCAGGAAGTTTTTTCCGATATTTTTCCCGAAAAGCAGGTGAAAATCGAAGCTTCCTTTTATCCTTCCCGTTCTCTAAAACATTCGGTGAAATTTCAGAACGGAAAGGTCAAAATCCGCATTGCCGAAACATTGCGTTCCGCTCCTGAAATTATTATAAAAACCCTGTGCACCATTCTATTCCTGAAGCTGTTTCGCTTTAAAATAGACCGCCGACTCTATCAGCACTATCGCGAATATCTCGAGAAGAACGCGCATCTGTTACAGCCCGTCAAAAAACGTCCCCCTTCCCCTCGCTACAGTTCCGTCGGAATCTATTTTAATCTCGAAAAAATATTTGAACGCCTGAATCACGCCTTTTTTGAGAATCGTTTGCAAAAACCGGTGTTGGGTTGGAGCCTAAAAAAAAGCTATCGACGGCTGGGATTCTATTCCGGCGAAAAAAATCTCTTGGTAATCAGCCGGATTTTCGATTCGAAAAAGGTGCCGGAATCCGTGGTCGAATATTTGATGTATCACGAAATGCTGCATATCGATCTCCCGGCGGTCAAAGTAAATCACCGGCGTCGTATTCACGGCGCGGAGTTCAAAATCCGTGAACGCCTTTATCCCCATTACGACGAAGTTCAGAAATGGTTAAAGAAAAACCTGAAGCGGCTTTAAAGATATTACTTTCAACGGCGACTAATTAGTGAAGCAGGAAAATTTTCATTCCTGATCCGGATTAATCTTTCACTCTTGCGGAAAGTATTCTTAATTTGTTTCTGCAAAGAGTAGTTTTTATATTTAAAAAAAATCAGGAAATAATATCATGAAGGCAAGAGAACTTATCACGCCTTACACGGCATTAAAGCGAAAATTTACTTACCTTGATTATTTACGGCTCCCGGAAGACGGCAATCGCTACGAATTGATCAAGGGAGAATTAATCATGGTGGCTTCTCCAAATACATTCCATCAAACGGTAAAGGCAAATATTGAATATGAATTAAGAACCTTTGTGAGAAAACACAAAAACGGAACTGTTTTGGATGCGCCGATTGATGTTGTTCTGAGTAAAGAAAATGTCGTTCAACCGGATATTCTGTTTATTTCCGCGGAGCATTCGGAAATCATCACGCAGAACAATATTTCCGGCGCTCCCGATTTTATCATTGAAATCATTTCACCGTCCACGGCTTATTACGACATGTTTGAAAAAAAAGATTTGTACGAATATTTTGGTGTAAAAGAATATTGGATTGTGGATCCTATCCGTCGCTGGGTGGAAACGTACGGCTTGAGAGACAAAAAATACGAACTTTTACGGCGGCAGGAAAATGACGGAACAATACAATCCGCGGTCTTAAAAGGTTTTGAGATTGATTTTAAAACGATTTTTTCAGAGTGAATGGTCCGGACTTGCCTGTTTTTCAAATTTAATTTTTAATTAAGTTTTTTCTTTCCTTTTCCAGCCATCTGCCGGCTCTGTCCAGAACTTTAGATACCTGACTTTTTGGAATGAAGATAAAATTGTTGATGTAAGCGGCGGATTTTTGCTTTCTGATATCCTGATCTTTCTTTACCGAAAACCCTGAGATCGGAAGCAGTGTCATCTTTGAAACATTGAAAAAATAACCCCGATAACCCAGATGTTCGATGAATTCAAAAATCGATTCGATCGGTCGATCGTGATGACGCTGTTCGATTTCTGCCTGAATAATCGGTTTATGCGTTTTGATAGTTTTCAGACCTCCCGAAATCGTTTTAAGTTCATGACCTTCCACATCGATTTTTAAAAAGCCGATGTTATCGGGTTCGGACTTCTCCGCGAAAAGATCCAGAGTAGCGGTTTTGACCCGAACGATTTTAGTTCCTGTCTGACCCTGTTCAATAATTCCCTTTTCCAGCGTAGCTCGTGTGGTTGTTTTTTTCTTTCCTACTAAAGGAATATGGATTGTCTTAACGCCGGGCTTGTCAGAAAGAGCCGTTTGATGGTTGTTGGAACGCCTGAAGCGATATTTGAGCGTTAAAAACGGAATGGGCATGGGTTCAAAATTGAATAGATTTTTTTTGCCCACTAAATCGAGAGCCATCAATCCGTACAAACCCTGATTTGCGCCAACGTCAAAAAACGGTTTGTCGGCGGGAATAATGTGAGGCAGTAATCTTAATTCCGGTTCATACCAAAGGGAACCGTTCAAAGGGGCTTTTAAGATTTTCTTTTTTTCCATTTTATTTACGAGGGAAGCAAAGAAAAAGACGCTTATTAATTTAGCCAGTTTAAAAACCATATTTCAGCGCTCTCGGTTAAGAAAATACAAAAAATTCAATTTAAAAGTTTCTGAAATACGATTCAATCAATAAT
>JAADIP010000028.1:13146-13749 GCA_013151275.1 Calditrichota bacterium
ATGGCTGAGCGGTATGATTTTCCGCCGGATGGAAAGGCATCGCAACGCTAAAAACAACCCGTTGCGAAGGTAAATAAATTGTCCGGATCGCAAAGTTTGCTAAAGGGCTTTTCCAAAAGAATAAAATTAAGCGAATAAGAACCTAACTTTCGCTTGAATTGGCAAGGGGAATTTAGTATTTTTAACGACTTATGAAAGCAAAATGCCCAGGCAGAAAACAAAAATTGACCTTTCAAAAAAGGAGGCACAAGTGAAACTCTTTCAAACGGATCATATTCGCAATATCGGATTTGGGGGACATGGCGGCAGCGGCAAAACCATTTTGTTTGAGGCACTCCTCTATAATCTTAAAGAAATCAATCGAATGGGTTCAGTGGAACAGGGAAGCACGATTTCGGATTATAATCCCGATGAAATTGAACGTCAAATTTCCATTAGTTCTTCGCTGGGTCACGGCGTGTGGAAAGATCATAAAATAAATATTATCGATACTCCCGGGTATTCCGATTTTTTTGGCGAAGTAGTGGGCGCCATGCGTGTTGTGGATACCATGTTTGTTGTAGTATCCGCCTCTTCCGGGGTGGAAGTCGGTACGGAGCAGGT
>JAADIP010000028.1:13780-21649 GCA_013151275.1 Calditrichota bacterium
CGCGTTTTGTCATAATCAATAAGCTGGATCGGGAAAACATTGAGTTCGACAACGTGGTCGAGGGTTTGACGGAGAGCTTTGGTCATCAGGTTGTACTGGCTCAGTTCCCCGTTGAAACCGGACCGAATTTTGACAGCGTGGTCGATCTGTTTCGCATGAAGCTGCTCAAATTTGCCAAAGACGGCAGCGGCAATTTCACGGAAGAGGATATTCCCGCCGATTTAAAAGACAAGGCTGAAGAATTGCATCTTAAATTGGTTGAAGCGGTGGCGGAAAGCGACGACACGCTGATGGAAAAATATTTTGACGCCGGCGGTTTGAGCGAAGACGAATTTAAAATCGGTTTTAAAAAAGCCGTGGCGGCTGATGTTATTTTTCCCGTGTTTTGCGTATCCGCTTTGAACAACATCGGCGTAAAACGTTTGTTGGATATAATCGTTAATTTTTGTCCGGCTCCCAACGAACGCGGAGATGTTAAAACCGAAGACGGCAAATCCGTTAAAGTGGATCCCGACGGACCCGTGGCTGCTTTGATTTTTAAAACCGTTTCCGAACAGCACATGGGCGAGCTTTCTTTCTTTAAGGTTTTTTCGGGAACGCTGAAAACCGGTGAAGACGTCATCAATACTCGCGACGGTCACACGGAGCGTATCGGGCAGATTTTTATTCTCAACGGCAAGAATAAAAAGAGCGTTGACGCGGTGCCCGCGGGCGACATCGGCGCGGTGGTCAAACTAAAAGCCACGCACACCAGCGATACTTTATGCGCAAAAGGACATAACTTTAAATTCCCCAAAATCGAATTTCCCGAGCCCATCATTCGCACGGCGATTAAACCTAAAGCCAAAGGCGACGAAGAAAAAATCAGCAACGGATTGCATCTGCTGCACGAAGAAGACCCCACCTTTCTCTATTATCAGGATTCGGAACTCCATCAGACCATTGTGTCGGGTCAGGGCGAATTACATTTGCAGATCATTCTAAAGCGGCTGCATCAAAAATTTAACGTGGAAGTGGAAGAGGAAGAGCCGAAGATTCCCTACCGCGAAACCATTCGCAAAACAGCTACCGCACAGGGTAAATTCAAAAAGCAGACCGGCGGTCGCGGACAGTACGGCGACTGTCATTTGCGTCTCGAGCCGTTGGAAAGAGGTCAGAAATTCGAATTTAAAGATGAAATTGTCGGCGGCGTGATTCCGGGTAAATTTATTCCCGCGGTGGAAAAGGGCGTGATCGAAACCATGGAAAAAGGCGTTTTAGCCGGTTACCCCGTGGTTGATGTGCGCGTGGCTGTTTACGACGGAAGCTATCACAGTGTGGATTCTTCGGAAATGGCGTTTAAAGTGGCTGCTTCCATGGCTTTCAAAAAGGCTTTTCTGGACGCAAATCCCGTAATTTTAGAACCCGTTTACAATGTGGAAGTCCGTGTTCCCGATGAATACATGGGCGACGTGATGGGCGATATCAGCAGCCGCCGCGGACGCATTATGGGAATGGATCGCGACGGACGGTTTCAGGTGATTAAAGCGCAGGTGCCTCTGGCAGAGCTTTATCGCTATTCAACCACTCTTCGTTCTCTGACTCAGGGAAGAGGTATCCATACCCGATCCTTCTCGCATTACGAAGAAGTTCCGCCTGACATCGCTCAAAAAATTATTGAAAAGGCTAAAAAGGAACAGGAAGAAAGTTAATCTGTTTTGCGTAAATCCAAATGGAAAAAACAGTAATCATAAGCCCAATGCCAGAAAACGGTATTGGGCTTTATAGTTACAAAACGAGGAAAAGGCATGAAACATTTATGGGCGCCCTGGCGCATGAAGTACATTTTGGATGAAATCGATAAAACCGACGGTTGTATTTTTTGCGAATTTCCAGAAGCAAATGACGACTCCAAATATCTGATTGTTTACCGCTCGGAAAAGTGTTTTGTGATTCTGAATAAGTTTCCCTACAACAACGGGCATGTGATGGTGGTTCCTTACCTGCATACGGGCGATTTTTTGCAGGTTCCGGACGATATTCTGATGGACATGCAAAAAACCATTCAAAAGACCATTCAGGTGATGAAAAATGTGATGAATCCCCACGCCCTGAACATCGGGATGAATCTGGGACGAATCGCCGGCGCGGGCATCGACGAGCATCTTCATTATCACCTTGTGCCGCGCTGGGACGGCGACACCAATTTTATGCCCATTATTGCCGATACCAAGGTAATCTCCGAAAGTCTTGAGGCGACCTGGAAAAAGATGCACGATGAGTTTCAGCGACTGTTCGGAAAATAAAAACAGCAGGAAGAAACCATGCGAATTTTAATTAAGAATATTTCTCATTTGTTTACTCCCGATTTACGCGCAGGTTACGGAAAGATCATCGATAAAAAAAACGTTCATCTTTTGATTCATGACGGTAAGATTGAGAAAATTTTTGAATTCCATGACAGCACGCCCGAAGTCGATCAGGTGATTAACGCTTCGGGTAAAGCGGTGTTGCCCGGCTTTATCGATGCCCATACCCATCCCGTGTTCTGGAAAACGCGGGAAGATGAATTCGTGATGCGCATTCAGGGTAAAAGTTACGAAGAGATTGCCGCCGCGGGAGGCGGGATCCGCAACAGCGTTCGTAAATTCAGGGAAGCTGAAAAAGAGGCGATTAAAAAGGTAACCCGTAGGCGAATAAGGAGCTTTTTGGAGTACGGCGTAACCACCATAGAAGCCAAGAGCGGTTACGGACTTTCGACTGTGGATGAAATTAAGTCATTGGAAATCATTAATGAACTTAATGAAGAACAGCCGCTGGAAATGATCCCCACGTTTTTGGGAGCGCACGAAATTCCCGATGAATATCGAAACGACCGCCAAGCTTACGTGGAATTGGTTTGCTCCGAAATGATTCCTTTGGTGGCTGAACGGAAATTAGCCCGTTATTGCGATGTGTTTTGCGAAAAAGGCGTGTTCACCGCGGATGAGAGCCGGCGCATTTTAACCACGGCTCAAAAGTACGGATTAAAGGCGCGTATCCATGCCGACGAATTGGCTCCCTTCGGCGGAGCGGAGTTAGCCGCGGAAATCGGAGCTGTAACCGCCGATCATCTGGTACAGACATCGGAAGCAGGGATTAAAGCCATGGCAGAAAAAGGCGTGATTCCGGTGCTTTTGCCGGGCACCACTTTCTTTCTCGGCAAAGACAAATACGCTCCGGCGCGCAAAATGATCGATGCGGGTTGTGAAGTGGCAATTTCGACCGATTTTAATCCGGGTAGCTCGACCACGCAAAATATTCAACTAATATGGACCATTGCCGCTTTAAAATTAAAAATGTTGCCGGAAGAACTGCTCTGGGCAAGCACGTACATTCCGGCAAAATCCCTTTCATCGGAAGACCGGATCGGCGCCATTGAACCCGGTAAACAGGCGGATCTGGTTATTCTGGATATTCCGAATTTGAATTATTTACCCTATCATTACGGAATGAATCATACGTTTATGACTATTAAAAAGGGAGTCGTTGTTTTTACCCGTTCCGGTTAGATTGATATGAAAATGATCAGCCGAAGATCATTTTTCTAAAACGCCTGGCGTCGTCGAACATGGCAATGTTATTAAAGAGGCAAAAGATCTCTTCCGCTCCGTTATCTTTTAAAATCAGATTTTTTAACCGTTCCAAATCCGAATCGCTGAATTGGTAGCGGTACATCTGTTTTCCGGGCGGCGCGCCGTGCAAACGAAAATAGCGGATCTTTGCGGAAACCGTCTGTTCTTTAAAAGGATCAACGCAATGAATGAGATTTAATTCGTCGCAAAGTTGTTTTATCACCGATCTTTCCCAGTTAGCCCGAAATTCGACGGCGAATAAAAAATTGTCCCGTTCAACGAATTTAAAAAAAGTTTGCAGATTCTGTATTGCAGCCTCGTTTTGTTTGAAATTGGGCGGGCACTGAAAGACAATTACTTTGGCGTTAACGGCTCCGGCGATTACTGCGGTGCGCTCCCAGGCTTTGAACGCTTCTTCGGTGTTTTGAAAATGTCCCAATTGCCTCAAACGTTCGGGTTCCCATTGCAGTTTGGCTCTGCGGTACGTTGGGGATGTTGAAAGGTGCGTGATTCCCTGCCAGGCTTTCATGGTAAAAGTAAAATTTTGCGGAGCTTCCTCATGCCAGCGCAGCGCGGTTTCGGGGCGCGGAAGTTTGTAAAATGTGGATTGCAGTTCGACCAGATCAAAATGCTTAAAATATTTTTCCTTTGATCCCTGAAAGCCGCAGCAACCGACGCGAATCAATGAATTAGTCATGACCATTTTTACTTTACGAATTGGAAACGCAATGAATTCCTAATTTCAAGTTCACTATTGCAAGGTGAGAGATAAACTCTCAAAATTTTTCTAAAAGAATCTAAAAAATTTGACGGCAATTTTCAAAGAACATGATTCTTTAGAGTCAGAGGAAAATCCGCTTTTAATCATCAAAATTTGTATTGTTAATAAATGTGAATCAGTAAAAACTGAATTTATGAATAATTTTAAAAAACGTTTTTAAAGAGGATATTTTTAAGTCAATGTCATCCTATATGTAAATAAACAAAAAGATGATTTATTTACATTAAATATTGCCATCCCTTTCAGAATTGATTAACATTAAATAAGAAAGGCGCCTGCCATGAAAATAATAAAAATGTATTTTATTTTTTTATTGTTTTTGACAGTCTTAAACCTTCATGCCCAGTGGGTTAAAGACGGCATGCCGTTTTTAGCAAGCGAAACAACAGAAAGTATTGTCAAACTTGTGCCGGACGATGAAGGCAATGTTTTTGTCTTTTGGTTTAGCCTGGATGCCGGTTTTAAGATTTATGTGAGCAAGATTGATACCGCCGGTTACCGCATGTGGGATACGGATAGCCTGATGGTTTGCTACTATCCGGAGCAGCAGCGTTCTTACGACGTGGCGCCGGACGGCGAAGGCGGATTTGTGGTGGCCTGGCGGGACACGCGCGCCGACCTGGGCGCCGGCGATATCTACGCCCAGCGCGTGGATAAAGACGGAAATCTTTTATGGGATGTAAACGGCGTACCGGCTATCATTGCCGAAGATTATCAGGATGATGTAAAAATGTGCCGGTTAGAAGATACCACCTTTATTGTAACCTGTGTAGATGAACGAATTGGTTTTAATAAAACAAATATTTATGCACAAAGATTGGATCGATATGGGAATATGTTATGGAATAGTGCCGGGATTCGTTTAACTTTGATTGAAGGTAAAAACATGTATTTTAATTGGCAGCAGAAGTTGATTTCGAGTAATAAAAACACATTCATAATGGTGTGGAATTTAGATGATTGGGATCACTATTATACAGATATTTATGCACAGAAAATAGATGAGGAAGGTAATTTATTATGGGATAGCTTAGGAATTCCTGTAGCGAATTTACCATATTCACAGGGTGAATTTGGCGATTATTCCATTTGCAGTGACGGAGCGGGCGGCGTGGTGGTAGCCTGGCATGACGAGCGGGATTATTGGAATCATGGCGTTTATGTACAACGCGTGGATTCGACCGGACACTGCGTCTGGCAGGATAACGGTATCCTTCAACCTGGTAGCTATTATCATCCTACAATTATTTTGGCAGATAGTATGAAATATTTATTGTTTTGGAATGATATATCAATTCATGTTCAGAAGATCGATGAACAAGGAAAATTCCTTTTTGGTACTTATGGTAAAAAGATTAGTTATGATACGACAGGATGGGGAGCAGATTATCCATATGCTATTAAAACAGATGATGAAATTATAATAGTTTGGAGGAGAGGAAATAGCGATGGTATAGTAGACCTATATAGTCAAAAAATAGATTTTAGTGGTAATCGATTATGGGATGTCAAAGATATTCCGGTTTGTACTGCTTATGGAGATCAATATAATATTAAGTTATGTTCGGATTTACACGGCGGGGCTTATGTGGCCTGGATTGATGAACGGGATATGCCCAATCATAAAATCTATGACGCCTATTTACAACGCATTTATGCCGACGGACGTACCGGCGGGGTAACGGGACTATCCGGTAATAAACCGGCCATTCCTCTAAAGCCTGTTCTCTTTCAAAATTATCCCAATCCCTTTAATGAAAGTACCGTTATTTCTTTTTATCTACCAAAACCCATGCCTATTACCCTTACTATTTTTAACCTGCAGGGTCAAAAAATCAAAACACTCATTCCAAATCAAACGATGAAAGGAGATGATCATCAAATTATCTGGAACGGAAAAAATGAAAACCAAGAACCTGTTTCCACAGGCGTGTACTTTTTACGCTTACGGACGAGCGACCTTCAAATTATAAAAAAAATGATTTATTTACGTTAGGGGGTCCATGATGAAAAGCATAATAACATTTTTGGTTATTTTGAGTTTTGAGTGGGTAATTCTTTTTCATTAGACCCCATCATAGTAAATATTTATTTTATTGAAAATTAATTTACCGGTAGCAAAATAAACTATTATTTTCAAATTTTTAAAAGTTTTATACCCTCTGGCTTTTGCTTTAAAAGCTTGTATTATTGAATTTAATACTTCTAAGACAGCATTAGTTATAGTCTATTCATTCCACTTAATGATTCCATCCCAATGATTTTTAATTGTCTTTGCACACTCTTTTATCGGTTCTAATCGTCTATGAGTTGCCCAAAAATACCATTTCTTTAATAATCTCTCAAAATCCGATCTCGTTTTTGCATTGTAAATTGCCTGAAAATTCTCTCTTATATGCAGCGCTCTTATTGTCTTTAAGTTTAATCCCGGCATGGATAATTCTTCCAATTTCTTCTGCTGCTTTTTTGTTAAATTCTTATTGTTCTTTAAAAGCAAGTATTTCGTCCCTTATTGTTACAAAAAGGTGATATTTATTCTTTTGCTTTGGAGGATATTGAAATCGGTAAAAAATATTATGATCAAGTTATTAACAATAATGAGAAAAGCAATGAGTATTATGCAATTGCTTCTTACTCCCTTGAACTAATTGACGAAAAGAACGCACCTTCTTTAAAGAAATCATTAGCTCAAAATAGCAATCCCATTGTGTTGGAAAATTCTCAAAAGGCATTTCATTTTTATGGGAATTTTCCAAATCCATTCAATCCCAGTACAACGTTTCGTTTCTATGTTCCTTGGGTATGTAGTATAAAGATTGAAGTTTATAACTATATTGGGCAAAAAATCTATTCCATAAGTAAGGAATATCTGCCCATGGGAGAAAATAAAATAATCTGGGATGGTAATAATAATTCCGGTGAATCCATTGCAAGCGGTCTTTACTTTGCCCGTCTTGTGGTAATATCGAAGGAAGTGCAACAGAAGCGTTATGTTAAATTTTCTAAACTCATCATATTGAAATAATTGGATAATTTTTTACTTTGTTTAAAAGGCAAGGGATTGCCTTTCTTATTTTTATATTTTTAAATCAAGTTTGTCAATTACAAGTTTTACTTTCATCCCTCTAAAAATAATCTTCTTAAATAAAAACTTGGCTCTAAATCGGATTGTAGCTAAATTTCTCTTCCGTTGTTTAATATTTAGGAAAGCGATGACATTTTTAAACTGCAGCGCGGCGATTATTGCAGGCGGTAAAAGCAAACGTTTTGGCAGTCCCAAATATCAGGCTGAATTCAACGGAAAAAGGCTGCTCGATTTGGCATTAATCGTGGCTTCAGATATTTCACACAAGATATTAATAATTTCAGGTCAAACTGCATTGAACGCCATTATCGATTATCCTGTTTACAGAGATATTATTCCCGGCTGCGGACCGTTGGGCGGAATTTATACCGCTTTAAATAATTTTGATTCGGATTGGTTAGCCGTTTTAC
>JAADIP010000136.1 GCA_013151275.1 Calditrichota bacterium
CCTTTCTCCCGAACAAATGTCAACCGCTTACGAACATGCCTATTACATCTGGTATTTTTACGCCGCAGTGGGCTTGCTGGCGTTTTTACTGCTGATGGTTTATAAAATCGTCTGCGACCGGATAGATAAAAAAAGAGCGGCGGCGGCGAGCTGAATTTGTAAATTGCGCTGATCTGAAGATCGCTGTTTCAGCCGGAATAGTGAATTGGTGCTACTGTGCCGCTCCGCTAATTAAAGATGATTCGGGAAAACGCCGGAGCGGCATGGATCGATAAATCCCTGGTTGTTGACCGGAATATGATTTTCAGCCTCGTCCGGACGATTTGCCGATTTTGCCGGGAAATCATCCGATTCTTAAAAGGTTGAATTGTTTGAGAAATTTGCCTAATATCTTTTTAGAGTTGTTGCATTAAATAAAGCAAAATAATGTCCATGCGTAAAAAATTATCGCAAATTAAAATGGTTTTAATGGATGTTGACGGGGTGTTGACTTCGGGCGAAATTATTTACACGTCATCGGGCGACGAACTTAAAATGTTTAATGTGCAGGACGGAATGGGCATCACTCTGGCTAAAATGGGCGGACTAAAAACCGGAATCATTACGGGCAGAATTTCCGATCTGGTTCGACGTCGCGCCGAAGAATTGAAATTTGACGTGATTTCGCAGGGCAGCTTCGATAAACTGCCGGAATACCAAAAAATCAAACAGCAATTCGGGCTGTCCGACGAGCAGATTTGTTATATCGGCGATGATATCCTCGATATGCCGATTTTGAAGCGGGTGGGTTTCAGCGTTGCCGTGGCTAACGCCAGAGATGAGGTCAAAGCGATGTGCGATTACATTACAGTCGCCGAAGGCGGCAGAGGAGCGGTGCGCGAAGTGATCGACAAAATTCTCAAATGGCAAAATAAATTGCATCAACTCATCGAAGACTTGTCAAAGTAGTTAACAGCGATTTAGTAAAGGCAAATACTCATGCTTGCCAATAAAAATAATTTGTACTTAATTCTGATTTTTCTTTTTGTTCTCCAGTTTTCGCAGCTTTCCGCGCAGTTGCGTGTGGCTATCGGAAATTTCGAGAATCAAACCGATGAAGTTCTGCTGGATTCGTGGGAAAGAAATCTGCCCGATTATTTGGGCGTTGAACTTGGGGAAACCTCTTCCATCGTTCTTTTGGAGCGCAATCGTCTGAATGAAATTTTCAAAGAGATGAATTTGGTTTTGAGCGGGTTTGTGGAGGATTCGTCCCTTGTGGAAAAGATAGGCAAATTAGCCGGAGCCGACGTTCTGATCAGCGGGGTTCTGACAAAGGTCGAAAATCATTATGTGATTCTGGCTCATTTAACGCGCGTAAAAACGGGAGAAGTCTGGGTCGAGCGAGTGGAAGCTCCCGATAATAAAAACTTCCGAAAAATGGTCAAGTTGTTGGGAAATAACATCCGCTTCCGCCTGACCGGCGAGGGTTCCTACCGCACCAGTCAATCGCTGAATCGTTATCCCACTTCTTACTTTTTGGGCGCCGCCGTTTTAAGCGGAATCGCCGCGGCTTCTCTGTTCAATAATTACCGGACGGCTTACGACGATTACCACAACACCAGCGATCTGGATAAATTCGATACTTTTTACGATAAAGCCAATCGGCTGCACAAATGGTCCAATGCCATGTTTTTTATTGCCGGCAGCAGCCTTTTGGGAGCCGCCGTTTGCTGGATTAAAAACATAACCCGCTCCGATCTGAAAGCGGGTTCCGATAAGTCCGTTACCTTTAAACAAAAGTTTTACTGGAAACCGGGTGAGGTGAAATTTGCGCTTACTATTCACTTCTAAAATACTCTTTGCCATATTGCTATTCGTTTTTGCCTGCGAAGATTTACCGCGGGACAACGTGCTCGATCCCAAAAATCCGGATAGTTACACCGCAACGGTTCCTTTGATCGAAGCGTTTGTAAATCTGGCTCATCCCGCGCCTTACAATCAATGGGCAATACAAAGTTTGAACAACTTGTCTCAGCTTTATGACGGAAAGATCAATGTTGTGGAATACCATCGCGACATTACGGTTGACAGCGTAACCTACGACGATCCTTACAACACCCCGGAGGCTCAGACTCTTTTTCGGTTGTTGCAGGATCGCTATGTAAGCAGCCATCCGGAAATTCCCAGGTCTGTCCCGGACGTTTACCTCAACGGCGCAGACGAGCGTTTTACCGGAGCCTACGATGTTCAATCCTTAAAAAAACAGATTGAACCTGAATTATTGGAATTGCTTTCACGGAAAAATTTTTATAGACTTGAGCCGAAGATTTCCCGTTCCGGCGGCTTGTCATTGGATGTTTCCTGTAAGGTTGCCGTGCTGGGGAATAATGACGGAAACAATCTCCGGCTGCGGATTATCTTCGTAAAAAAACGGGTTCAGGAAAACCTGACGCTGAATACTGTCGTAAAACTGATTTGGCCCGGTTTAGCGGTGGATAAAATAGAAAACGGAGATTTTACCGAAGTGGAAGCGGGATCATTCACCTTTAAAGAATCGGAAATGCCGGACGGCGCGGTTTTTGCCCTGACATCCGAAGATGAATCGATCGTATTTCAATCAATATACGCGGCGTTTTAATCATGAATAAAAAAATCGAAACAGGTTTATTGTTTGTTTTGCTGCTATTAACGGCGTGCAACGGCGTAGAGGACCTGCTTAACCCCAAGCATCCGCCCGAACTGGACGAGCGCGGAGTCGTGGTTTCTCAGGATCAGGTGATGCCGCGCGATACGATCATGGCAAGTATTCAGGCGACAAATCCCATCGAGGGACCCATGCAGTTTGAATGGCATTCCGACGGCGGCAGTTTTATTCCTCCCGCCGATAACGATACGGTTTTCTGGATCGCTCCTTTGAAAGGCGGTCTTTACCATATTTGGGTGATTGTGAGTAATGACGACGGCAAAAAGGAGTCGCCCAAAAAGCAAATCAATGTAATAAGCAGTTCGGAGCCTGTGGTTAATATTTTGAAACCCGCCGACGGGAGCTATTTTGTAGTAACCCAGCAAATTGAAGTGCAGGTGAGCGCCGAACACGAGAACGGCGTGGCTCTGGTGCGGCTTTATGTGAACGATAAATTACAGGCGGAAACGGATCAGCAGCAAAACGGAGTTTACCGTTTTAATCTGACCGTCAACGAAGACATGGTCGGAAAAACAGTTTTAAAAGCGGAGGCGGTTGCAAGAAATCAACTGTCCGGAACGGGAACGGATCAAATTACGATTTTTGTGGGAGGAATTATCCCGGGTGGAAATGAACAGTGAACAGATTATAAAAATCGGTAAGCGCGTTATTCAAATTGAGGCTCAGGCTTTAAAATCTCTGCACGAACGTATCGATGAGAATTTCGCAAAAGCGGTCGATTTAATCCTGCATTGTAAAGGAAGGGTTATCGTAACTGGGATGGGCAAGTCGGGAGCCGTGGGACGGAAAATTTCATCGACGCTTGCCAGCACCGGCACTACTTCCGCCTTTTTGCATCCCGCGGAAGGCATCCACGGCGATCTGGGAATGGTGCACAAAGACGATGTGATTATCGCTATTTCCAAGAGCGGTGAAACATCGGAATTGGTTCATCTTCTGCCTTCTTTTAGGCGGCTGGATGTTCCTTTGATTGCCATGACTGCAAGAAAAGATTCGACGCTTGCCCGCTACGCCGCGGTGTGGCTGGACATCGATGTAAAAGAAGAAGCCTGTCCGAACGATCTCGCGCCCACGGCAAGCACAACCGTAACGCTTGCTCTTGGCGATGCTTTGGCTATTGCGCTTTTGGAAGCCAGAGGGTTTTCCGCGGAAGATTTTGCCCTGCTTCATCCGGGCGGCACTTTGGGTAAAAAACTGTTGATGCGCGTGTCCGATTTGATGGAGAGCGGCGATAATTTGCCCTATTGTTTTGAAGAAGATAATATGCAAAAGGCAATCATGGAAATGGCGCACAAAAGAGGGATTTGTCCGGTGGTTGACAGGGAGCTCCATCTGATCGGCGTTATCACCACAGGAGACTTAAACCGTCTGATTGAGAAAACGGAACATATTTTTCACATTCCGGTAACAGATGTTATGAATTTGAATCCGAAATTTATTTACAAAACCGATCTGGCGACCATTGCCTACAAGGAAATGGAAAAATACCGGATTATTGCCTTGCCCGTTCTGGACGAAAATGAAAAACTGGTGGGCGTAATTCATCTGCATGATTTAATGCAGGAGGGAATAACGGCGTGAAGATGCTGTCTGTCTGGCTGCTCGGAATATTCATTCTGTTTATTGCGGCTTGCGGTAATAATGAATCCAAACCGTCGCAAAGCACGGAGACCAAAATATATCCGGATCAGGAGAGCTGGAATACCACGGTTTTGATTACCAAAGACGGAAAAACCGTGGGCGTTTTAAGGGCGGGTCATGTGCAAAAATTTTCGAGGGAAAATCTCACGCTTTTAGAAGACAGCATTCAGGTCGATTTTTACGACGGACAGGGTAATCACAAATCGGTATTAACCGCGCAGGGCGGTCGTATTAACGATATTACTCAGGATATGGAAGCCTACGGAAACGTGGTTGTGGTTTCGGATAGCGGAATTACTCTTTACACCGATACGCTTAAATGGGATAACAAAGCGGAAAAAATCTATTCGGAAATTCCCATCATGTTAACCACCGAAGAAAACGATACCCTGTACGGCGATAGTTTTAAATCAAGTCCCGATCTTATGAATTATGAAATAGTCAATCCTCACGGTAGAAGTTCCAAGAAGATAAATCTTGAGTAATCGATGCTTCGTGTATTAATTTTTTTATTCCTGCTTTTCCCTCTTAGCGCCCAAACCTCCTCCGATCAGGGCATAGAATTGATTCATGCCGACCGGCATATCGGAAAAAAAGTTAACGGCGAGCAACTGCGCATTTTTGAGGGCAATGTTCATTTCCGGCAGGACACCATTCAAATGTGGTGCGAAAAAGCCGTGATGTACGAAAAAAGCGATAAGATCGATTTTCTGGGAAACGTGATAATCACCGATAACCTGCGTACGATTCGCGCCGCAAAAATCGAATATTTCTGGGAAAGCCGTCAAGCTTACTGTTACGATCGGGTGCGGATTAAAAGCAAAGACGATTCGTTATTTGCCCGCTTTCTTGAGTACAACTTCAAAAGCGGGGAAGTACTGGCTCGCGGCGATGTTTACCTTTTTAACAGGGAAAATTTAACAAGCATTTGGGGAAAAGAGGGCATCTACAAACCGAAAGAGAAATTCAGTCAGGTTGCCGGGAACGCCCATTTAATGAAGCTCGACACCTCTTCTCTTGACACCATGCACATCTACGCCGACATTCTGCAGTATTTTAATCGGGATAGCGAAAAGGTAGCAATTGCGCTCGGCAGCGTCCGGATAGCGCAGGGGAATTTAAAGGCGGTGGCTGACACGGCGTTCTATTATGTTGACAAACAAATCGCGGTGCTCAACTACAATCCGCAAGCCTGGTACGAAGACAGTGAAATGAAGTCGCTGCAAATGGTCGTGCATTTCGATTCGCTTCGCTTGCGTGAGATCACCCTCAAAGGAAAAGCGGTCGCCAAAACCGTGGCGGATTCGACTACCGACGAGTACGATATTCTTAAGGGAAAACTCATCCGTTTTTACATTAAAGATAAAAAACCCGAACGAATTATTGCCATTGATAACGCCAGTAGTTTATATTACGTCACCGAAGAGAGCGCGGAAAAGGGAGCAAATTACGCGACCGCCGATACGATCAAGATTTTCTTTACGGCTGGCAAGTTGGACAGCATCAGCATTATCGGCGGCGCCCGCGGAACCTATTATCCCGAAAAGTTCAAAAAGGAGATTGCCATTGAACGACCGTAACAACAATCTTGCGGTTCTCGGAAGCAAGAATCTTGTTAAAATTTACCACAAGCGAAGAGTCGTCGATAATGTGTCGATTAATGTGCGTCAGGGTGAAATCGTCGGATTATTGGGACCCAACGGCGCCGGAAAAACCACTACTTTTTACATGATAACCGGAATGATTCATCCCAACGCGGGCATTATTTATCTTAATGACGAGGATATTACCAAACTGCCCATGTATCGTCGCGCCCGGCGCGGAGTGGCTTATCTTCCGCAGGAGCCGTCGATTTTCCGCAAATTAACGGTCGAAGAAAATCTCCTGGCAATCATGGAGATGATCGGCGTGCCTAAATCGGAGCGCAAACGACGAACGGAGCAGTTGCTGGAAGAACTGAGCATCACAAACATTGCCCGCCAAAAGGGATTCCAGCTTTCGGGAGGCGAACGGCGACGCACGGAAATCGCCAGAACGCTGGTCACCAGTCCCCGTTTTATTTTGCTGGACGAACCCTTTGCCGGAGTCGATCCGATCGCTGTGGAAGATATCCAGAACATTGTTTATAGTCTGAAAAACCGGGACATCGGCGTGCTGATCACCGATCACAATGTGCACGAAACACTGTCCATCACCGACCGGGCTTATTTGCTGTTCGAAGGCAGAATTCTGAAAGAGGGCGACGCCAACTTTTTAGCCAATGACGAAGAAGCGCGGCGGCTTTATCTCGGCGAACGCTTTAAATTGGATCGCTGATTCGTCTTAACGGTCGAAACCGCCCTACAAAACAGTCGAATTTATTATCTCCCCAATCGTTTTATTCCAAAGATATTTTTAAGCGATTTAACGCCTGATAGCCGCAATGCCTTTATTTTAAAGCTTCGGAAGGAAAGTCCCGGCTCAACTAAAAATTCTGGCACAATTCTTGTCCTTTCTGCCGCAAAACGTAACAAATCAAGGAGGTTGTATTATGAAACTCGCGACGAGTAAACTATTGTTAATTTTTGCGATTCTGTTGTTTGCCTTGCAAGCGCAGGCGCAGCCGTTTTCAAACCGCGTTTCGGAAGAGATTACTGTCAGCGGTTACGCGATGGTAGATTCCACGATGCACCACGCGCGTTATGCGCTGGACACGGACGGCGACAGTGTGGCGGATTATCGTCTTAATTTTGGACCGTTTTGGTACCAGCCCGATAGCAGCACAGCCTCGCGTCCCGAGGACGGACAATGGATCACCGTTTATGGCGGCGTCCGCGAATCGCAATTCGACAGCGTTTCCGTGATTGTCGTTTACGAAATCGACGGTCAGTTCTGGCGTGATCCTTATGAACCGTTCTGGTTGGGATTTGCCCGCAGGCATCATCCCCGGGGATTCTCCCACCGTAACCATCGCGGATTTGCCTTTGGGTGGATAAACGATTCTTTACCGGAAATTTCCGTGGAAGGCGTTGTGCGGCTCGATACCACGACCCATATCTGGCATTACTATCTCGACACCAATAATGACAGCGTTCCGGAATACTTTTTGAACTTCGGACCGCCCTGGTACCAGCCGGATTCCCTTACTACCCGTCCCGATGAAGGCGATGTCGTTCAGATCGATGGATTTTTAGCGGAACATATCAATCGTTTGCCCATGATTTTTGTCAAGGAATTGAACGGTCAAACCTGGATGGATTCGGTTGCCTGGCGTCATTACAAACAGGCTTTTCGCGTAAAACATCGTGATCGCCGCGTTCACCGTATCTTCTGTCCGTATGACAGTTTAAGCGGATTCCGGATCAAACCCGGCTGGGCGAACAATATGCACGGAATGGGAATGAACGACGAAACAGTCTTTCAAATGCTGCAACTGCTGCCTCAGGATGTTCCCGAAGCCGATAAGGAAAACGTTTTTGCCGCCTTCGAAATTGCCGCTTTTGATATGCGCGGAAGAAACATGATGGAAACCGCAAGCGGCATGGTCGGAGAGATGCGTCTGGCGAATAAGGCGAGCATGCAACTGCATTACAATAAAATTCAGGAGCTGGGTTACGGCATTAACGAACAGACAATCCGGGTGAAAGTCTGGGATTCTTCCGAACAGACCTGGCGTACGGTTTCCGACGCGCAGGTTGATCCGGAAACAAATACCGTTACCTACGAGAGTTCGTCGCTTAACGGTCTGGTAATTTTAACGGCAGAAACTACCACCATGGCTGTCAGCGAACCGCTTTCGGTTCTTCCCGAAGGCTTTAGTTTAAAACAGAATTATCCCAATCCTTTCAACCCGGTTACCACAATTCCGTTTGCCATTAAAGAAGCGGGCGTGGTTCAGTTAACGGTTTACAACACCCTGGGACAAAAAATACGCACCCTGGTGAACCAAAAACTGAATCCCGGTGAATACAACATCCGCTGGGACGCCGGTAACTTACCTTCGGGAATTTATTTTTACGAACTGAAATACAACGGTAAACAATCCGTTCGCCGAATGACGTTGATTAAATAAGACCCCAGAGAAAGAAGCATAAACCCCTGCGGCGGTTCCGGAACGATTCGGAGCCGCCGCTTCTTTTTAACCGCAGAGTCGCAGAGGACGCAGAGGTTTTTCTTATTGATTTTTTGACCGCAGATGACCACAGATGACCGCAGATTAACCTGATTACGGACCACAGATTAACCTGATTACGCTGATGTCGCTGATGGAGTTGAGGTTTTTTGGGTTTTAATGCTTAAAATTTGGGAATTTGTTTTCATTTTAATTCTCTAGTTCGCTCTAAAATCCTTGTTCTGTCATTTCGATCCCGCCAATGCGGGAGAGAAATCTTTTAACTCACACAAGAATAAAAGATTTCTCTTCGCTGCGCTCATCGAAATGACAATTACGAACATTTTTTAGAGTGAACACATTCAACTTTTAAATTCAATTTACTCTCCGTGCGCTTTGTGACTTCTTGGTGTGCTTAGTGGTTACTATTTACCGCTTTTGTTTCGGCGAATATTTACATGTATTTTGCTACTTTTTGTCAACTGCGGACATGAAATTTTGAGGCATTAAAAAATACCCCCATCATAATTCTTTCTCGATCCGGTGATTTGTCTTTCCGGGAAAACAAAATGATTGTTATCAGAAAAAAAATGAAGTATCCGATAACCCGTTAAAAATTCACTTTCATCCGTAAATAAACCTGATCCGAATTTTTCCAGGCGCCGAATAACGCCTGTTTTTTGCCCTCTGCAACAAATGCACCCAGAGCCAGCTCCATATTGTCGATCGCCTGATAGACCAGCTCCGGGAAAATGCCGTAGCCGTACGTGGCGCTTATATCGTTCCAACTGCCAATTTCCAGTGCACCACCAATAGAGACCTTTACATCATTGTTAAAAAGATTTTTATCCAACTTCCCAATGAAGTAATCGTGTAAAAAATCATTTCCCCGCTCGGTAAAAAATCCGTGCATCCACTGAATATTGAAATACCAACCGCGGGGGAAGGTGTAATCTCCGCCAATGGTGAATTTGAAATACGGTTTGTCATCCAGAGCGACGCTGCTTTCCGCCGTGTTCCCAATGACAGTTTTCAGGAAAACTTTACCCGGGAAAAACAGCGCCCCTTCCCCCCAAAAGCCGATTCCGGCGAGTTCAGTGGCAAAATCCGCACCAATGACCTGCATCTTGGGGAATTTCATGTAAAGATTGGCTCCAACCGGATTTCCAATTGAAAATCGATAAAGAACCGGAATATCGTCATATCCGTTAAAATAGCTCAATGAATAATCCCATGTTCCAAGGTTACCGCTGACTTTAAAGGCAAACATACTGTGCTTTAATCCCGGAGACGGAAGTGCCAGCGTGTCCCGAAGAGCTGGCGCCGGATTACCTAAAAATAATTGTGCTCCGAAGCGAGGTAATAAAATGGGGGTCAGAGAAGGAATCCAGATCCCCGTCAGTGTAAAGTTTCCCAGATAATAATCTCCTTTAATAGCCCAGGTGGGTATTTTTTCCGCAAAATTAACCAGATCCGAAAAATCATCCGGGTTGAGGTTATCGGTGGGATTGAGTTTGTCCGCCGTTCCCCAGGAGATGCGCTGTTTCCCGATCCGTAAATCCAGATTTTTCATCAGAAAACCGTAAACATCGATATAAGCTTCCCAGAGGGATAAATCGGTGGGATACTGTTGGTTCAAATTTTCCAGTTGTTTTAAATCGGAAACGCGCGGTAAGTCGTAAAATCGTATGTCCACACTGGAGAAGAAGTACAGTTGATCATTCAGTGTCCCACCCAATTCCATGCGAAACCTATTATAAAAATCGGCAATCCCGATACTATCCCCACCCACATTAAATCGCTTATCCAATTGCAAAAATCCACCGGGGCGAAGTTGTTGCCCTTTTCCGTTTGCAAATACGAAAAACAATATGATGAATGCCCCGATCAGGATGCTTGCCATTCTGAAGCGTACACCATGTCTTTTCATTTGTTTCTCACCCATCATTATTCCGGTCTCTTTAAATTCCGTTCGCTGAAAATGTTGTCTTTTAATCTCTGATCAAATTGAATTTTGGATAATTTCAAAAGCGTCCGGTGACCATTCTTTACGGTCTTCATTTCCATTTCCGTTCCGATCCGATAGCCGTCTATCTTTTTCACGTTATCGATAGTCAAAATTTTAACCTGGTTGCCATCGGTATCGAAAAATTCCACTTTTCGCACCACATAATCGGATTTATCGATATAAGCCAGTAATTTCCCGTAACTCACGTCTGCTCCGGCACGCGGTGTAAGTTCCAGGACAAACTGGTTTTCTGTTTTTTTAATAAGTTTGGGTTTATAATCTTTTCCATATTCGCTCTGGGACATATCTTCGTAACTGAAATCCGTTCCCATAAAATTTTCATTTTTTACGGAAGAGGCAATGCGGCGAACCCGGCGGAATGCCGGCAGATAAAGATAAAGCCGGTCGGCAGCCAGCCGCAAGAATCCCACACTCCGAACGTCCGCCGGAGATAGAAAGCGAATCAGCCGTTTTTCACTACCCTTTTGATAGATTTTAACTTCCCGAACTTTCCGCGAGCCGTCTTTGTCGATCAGGATCATTTTCTCCACCGCCACCATGTCCGAGGGGGCGTTCATAACCGAATCAGCTTTGGAGAGAATCTCATCAGCGGATTGAGCCGAAACGTTACCAAACAATACCAAAATAATCAAAACAAGCATAAAATATTTAAATTTGCGCATCGCTATTTTCCTCTCATTTTTTATTTACCACTGGGAACGACTACCACTTCTGCGTCTCTTCTTTCGGCAGCCTGTTGACCCTGCCGAACCGCATTTTTAAAAAATCTCGGTTTAATCCACAGGAAAATAGAAGGCAATAATACCAGCGTGAGAATCGCACTGACGATCATGGTTAATGCTGTTAAGCCACCGAAGCGGCGAATGTGCTGCCCGCCTGCTGCTAATAGCGCCAGAAATCCCAATCCCACCGATAAGGCATTGATAACAATAGATATGCCGGTGGTTCCGAGGGTGCGTTGTAAAGCAGCCAATTCATCGCCATCTATTTTTAATTCATCCCGAAATCGGGATACAAAGTGAATGGCATAATCAATGCCCAATCCGATGGCGATGGAGGCAATCATGGCTGTAAAGGAATCGAGACCGATGCCGGTATAGCCCATTACCGCAAAATTAATGAGTATGGTAATGGAAATGGGAATCACCGAGAGCAGCCCACCTGCCGGGGATCGGAAAATGAGGGACAACAGGATGATCACAATAATCAGTGTGGCAAACAAACTTTCGGTCTGGGTGGGTGTAAGTTCTTCTTCCATGCGATTCAATACCGGCGCCAGACCGGTTTGCATAAATTGCCAGGAAACTTCATTGTAAGCCCGGAAATCGGTGGTTGTAAATAATTTTTTTGCCTGCAGAGCATCGATAACCAGCAAGTTTTCGTTGGCTGCCCAGAGATCGCCTTTAATATCACGTCGGAAATTTTCTTTTTTTAAGGGAGCCACTTCATATTTTTTTTCTAAATTCGCCAGAACCGGGGCAACACGGTTTTCCCCAATGGCAACCCGTACAACCTCTGCCAGAGATTCCGCCAGCCAGTCGGCATCTTTTGCTCGGGTTCCCGGAACCTGTCGTTGAATTATGCGGCTCAGCTCTTTTTTATCCGGAATCTGTTGTTTAAGAAGACGGCTTTCGATATCTCGATTTATTCGTCTCACATATATATCCGATAGGGCAATTTCCGCCTCCGGAGTTTGCAGATACGCCGTAACTGCTTCCTGAACCCGACGCACGGTTTGGGTATTTACCTTGCTGTTCAGCACCTGGCTAACCATTTGTTGCAATTTTTCCGATGAAGGTTGAAAACCATATTTTTGCAAATCCCAGCGCAAATTTTCAACCATCCTCTGTGCTTGCAGCTTTTTCAATTTATCTCGTACAGCGCCGGACACTCCGGATAGATCCACTACAACCATATCTTTGGGTAAATTTGCCAGAAAAATATTAATGCTATCCACGGCAGCTACTAACGAAGAAGTATGCCAGGTGTCCAGTTTTGCCTGCAACAGCGCTTCCTTTTCCCCCCGGGCAACCATTTGCCTGATCATATCTTCGCTTTCGATCAAAAACCATAAATTGGAGACACCCTGGCGGGTTTCCGGGATTACATAGCGATCGTTCATTACGTAATTCATTTCCGCAATAATACCGGCAATGGATTCCGATTTGCTAACCAGGGGAATGGTTTCCAGCCGACGCTCCATCACGCGCATCATCTTTAAAACAGCAGGTTCTTTTATATCTCCATCAATTAATATCTGAATGGGAAGTGACCCGCCAAACTTTTCCCGCAACATCATCTCCGCATGATACGGCGAGCTTCCTTTTGCCAGACAGAGAGTCCAATCCACGTCTTTTACAATTTTGGGAATTGCCAACAGCGAAACGAAGATGATTAATAAACTCCCCAGAAGGATAGCGACTTTTTTGTTATAAATAAAAGAACCGAGTTTATCGGTAAGCCAGGCGCGAGAAGCAACTTTTGCTTTTCCTAAATGAAAGCGGATACCAAAAGAAAGGAGTGCCGGCAGCAGGGTTAAGGTGATGACCAGAGCCAGTAGCACACCCAGAGCGGTCAATAAACCAAATTGTCGAATGACCGTGAAATCGGAAATTGCCAGAGAAGCGAATCCCACCATGGTGGTAATAGTAGTCAGGAGAATGGGGGTTCCCATTTCCTGGTAAACAAAGCGAGCCGCATCCCGGGCAGGCTCTCCGCCACGGCGCCTTTCGAAATAACGCTTCATGAGGTGAATGCCATCGGCACTTCCCAACGCCAGTAGAACCACCGGCATAATACCGGTAAGCAAATCGAATTTTAAATTAAAGAAGCCCATGAAGCCCACCACCCATACCACACTAATGATTACCACTAACAGCGGCAACACCACTCCTGCCCAGGTACGAAATCCCAGATAAAGAATGACCACCAGAATTAATACCATCAGCGGCACCAGCACTTCCATGTTGTGGGTAATCAGAGTGGTCATATTGAAGATAAGGAAGGGCATTCCGCCGAAGTAAATTTTCAGATCATTTCGGGAGCCATCTTTTGATTGAATGATAGAATCGGTTATCTGTTTTATTTTCAGGGAAGTGGTAAAATGACTGAGTACTTTGTTTTTGGTACTGGCAAATCGTAAAACTATGGCTGTCGCTTTGGCATCCTCACTCACCAGATTTTCCACATAGCGATCTTTGCTCAATACATAGGATTTTAATTGGGCAAGCTCCTGCGGTGACTGAGGGATGTCTCCTCCATTCAGTAGTTTTCCCACTTCCAGACCCCAGGGTGTTTTCCGAAAATCGATGACGTTGGTTAAACTGGTGACATAGGCGATTTCCGGCATCTTTTCGTAAGCTTCTGTTAATCTGGCGACTAACGACAGGCTTTCCTTTGAAAAAACATCATCGGCGGTTATCAGAGCAATGCCAATGGAATTTCCGCCAAAAATTTCGCCCACCCGATTGTATTGTTGCACCAGCGGATCGTCCTTCCGCAAGTACGTCGAAAAATCTGCATTGAGATCTACCTTCATCGCCTGCCAACCTAATAGTAGTGTTGTAACAACAATAAAGGCAATTACCCCAAAGCGATTTCGAATTACAAAATCAGCAATCTTTAACATGTCGGTTTCTCCTTCATAAAAGAGTCCAACGTAATTTAGTTTGAAACTGTTTCATTTTTTGCGCCCGCCCGATGTTTAATACTTATCTCGTTATGTGCTAATCGGTTGTTTTCCTCCAAGTTTTAGCTTCCAAATATTATGATAAGAAGGAGCAAGAAGCTTAAAACCAAAGATTAAATCATTAACCAGGTCGCGGCTAAAAAGACGGTTATCAATCATTCTGTTGTAAACCAAACAGAGATTTCTTTTCTGATACCAATCTTGAATTTCTTCAGGTTTATTCTCATCCGATATCTGTTTATATTTATCTACTTCTACGAAAAGCCGTGGTTTTGAATGGAATAAAATTGCCTTTGGAAATCTTTTTGGCTTTTTATCAATCATCTCTCGAAATCTATCCATTGTTTCCTTTGAAGCGCTGTAAAGTCCCATCCCATAGCGGTACGAATCAGGAAAAATCTCAAAAAAACAGGCTGGAGCATCTTCCCAATATTTATTTTGCCTCTTAAAAATTATCCACATTGTATTTTTATAAAGAGATTTGTCTTTGGAAAATCTTGTGTCCCGACAAATTCTTGAAATCATCTTATTTATTACAGGACTAATCTCAAAATACGACTCAATCGTTATCATAGTTTCGGTCATATCTTCAACTAAATTCCTTAACGGTTCCGGTAAGTATTTTTGCTGATTTTGTTTATGGGCTTCAAACCAAAACTTGCTATTGTTTAAGGTTCCTCAAGAAAACTAATGTCTTTGGTGAGAAGCCGCTAAATCGTTCTCGTTTATTTTTTATCGTACTTCCACTTTAATTTTGTTGTTCCGGAATCGGAGAGAACCGGTCTGCAACTACCCACCATTTCCCATTTTCTTTGACAAGCATAAGCATATCCCGCCCGCCCATTTTGATTGTTTGACCTCCCATATCAAAAGATATATCGAAGTAGTAAGTTACTACAGCAAATTTCCCGTCACCGTAAATTTGAATTTTTGGGTCAATTCCTTTCCAGTAATGGATATTTGTTGCTTCTACAAATGCTTTCCAGGCGGCAATGAAATCGTCTCTTCCTTCAAGACAGTCACGATCAGTTAGGGGTTATAGCTACCATATTCTTGTGGACATAATCTTTAAGTTTGTCTGTCTTGCCTTCTATCGTCCAGGTTCTGTTCAGGGCTTGAATGGTTTGCCAAACTTCCTCTTTTTTTTAGATTCTTCCATAGATTTTACCTGTTTATTTTCTGTTTAAGTATTTAAGTCAATTTTAGGTTCAAGGTCTTGTTTAATAAGCTATATAATCAGAAATTGAATTATCTTTATTTTCCTGACACTAAATATAAAAGTAAAAATCATCAAAATAAAGATAACAGTTTTGATATTACCTCGCCTCAGATTTCGCACAGCAATAACAAAATATTTAATTTTACTCTACTGAGCAAATGGTACCGTTTTTGTTTATTTGTACTTCGAATTTTGGAGAATATCAATTTGAGATAAATAATGATAAAAATTGTAAACAAAAAATTTGGGATTGATTAAAAAAGCAATTAAGATAGTTTAGCAGATTTAATACGATATCCTGTCCCGTTTTAATCAAAATTAATATGACTTAAAAAGTATTTACTTTTCTCGGGCATTAACTAACGGTTTGTCGAAAGATAAAAAAACGCCAAAGCTCTTGCTGTTTAAGGGCTTTGGCGTTTTTGTGTCTGAAATTTTGAATATTGTCTGTTTTAATCGGCGATGAATTTTTAGTGTTTCCCTTTCATCCGTTTCATCGGCGGTTTATTTTTCGAACCCGGTCCTTTGAGGTTTCCTTTGGGATTTTTGGCTTTGGGCGGGGGCATCATTCCCTTACGACCCATGGGAGCAAAATCATTGATCCCGTCGCCGTCCAAATCCCTGAAGGGGCGATGAAATTTATTCTTGTTTTTTAGTTTAATCCAATCCGGATCCAAACCGTTCGGGATACCGTCGCCGTCATGGTCGGGAGCGTTGTCGTTGTAACCGTCTCCGTTTTTATCCACAAAATGCGAGCTGTGTTTCATTTTGTTATTCTGTGTATGGGTTGTATCTTGTGCCGTTAAATTGTAAAATCCCATAAAAATAAAGATTAAAACTAACACAAAGGATTTACTGATATGCATTAACAACCTCCTTTCGTCTGTTAAAATATAACAAATATCGTACCATAATGGAAAACTTTGTTTTAAAGTCAAGCTGAATTCATCGTCCTGTTATTCCGATTGCGAATCGTCGGAAAAAAATCTTTTAACTGCTTTAAATTCAGACAATTGCATCTGCCGCGGAATTTTTACGGCGACGCAGATACAATGTTTTGCGGAATTCGGCAATTTTACTTTGGTTTGCAGTCAGAAGGATTGTTCGACAGTCGAGTCGAGTTTGGTGACTGTGCAGGCGAGTTTTAAGTAATGGATAATTGTGACGAAATAGATTTATAAAAAGGGAGTGAGATGTCGCAAAAGAAAAATAACGATCAATTTTTTAAATGGTTTATGATTGCGCTTTATGTTGTTACCGGCGCAATTTTAATCTATTTTTTTGTTGACGGTTTTGATTATTACAGATTACCGATAAATCAACGCCTGCGTCATCCGGACTATGCGATATTAAAGCCCGGCGGATTTCAAAGTCATGGTTTGGGGATTATCGGTTCGTTGATGATGCTCATGCTGCTTTTATACTCTTTACGCAAAAGAACACGAATATTTAAAAAATGGGGTCGGATGAACCGCTGGCTGAACGTTCACATTTATTTTGGCATTATGGGACCCTTATTTGTGATTTTACACAGCACCTTTAAACTCAGCGGTCTTGTGGCTGTGAGTTTCTGGTCGATGATTGCAGTGGCGGTCTCCGGTTTTATCGGACGGTTCTTATATGTTCAGATTCCGCGAAATATCGTGGGCGTGGAACTGAGCATGGAAGAGGCGAATCAATTTAATTTGCAGTTAAAAAGTCAGATAATGCGCCGCTACGCTCTGGAAGAAGAGGAAATAGCAAGCCTGGAAGAACTTATCGGTGTTCGTTTTAAATCGGCTTCGCTTTTTAAGACGCTTATTTTGTTTTTATTTACGGACATATTTTTGTTTTTCAGAAAGGGCAAAATTCTGAAAAAAATTAGAGTCGGTTTTAAGCTGCCGGACGAAAAGATCCGCCAGTTAATTAATTTAACCGTTCAAAAGGCAAAACTTGAACGCCGGTTATTCTTCTGGAATCAGATTCATCGTATTTTCCATTACTGGCATGTAATACACAAACCGTTTGCCATAATCATGTTTCTTGTGATGTTCATTCATGTCGGAATTGCGATATGGCTGGGATATACCTGGGTTTAGAACTGTTCTCTGCAGCGTTATCCGCGATTAATATTTTAAAAACAGAGACCAAACATAGAAAAGTTGAAAAATCCGGAATCTTGAACTTGCCGTCGGCGTTTATAAAATTTTCAGACCGGCGTTCCGTAAAAGCAAAAACGCCTTTGATTTTCAATTGTTTTTGATCGGGTTTTTGAATTAATTTTTGCTCCAAAGAGGAAATCGATGATGAATAACCTGAATCTGTTCAGAGCGTTATTCTTTTTGGGAATGTTTTTTAACATTGTTTTTGCGCAACTATCTCCCGGAAAGTTGAATAATGTTCATAAAGACCTCGAAGGCATTGAGAATTGCACCAAATGTCATCTTAGCGGAAAAAAATTCTCAAGCGAAAATTGTTTAAATTGTCATCGGATATTAAAAGAACGCATTAAGTCGGGAAAGGGATTGCACGCCAATCCCGATTACGGAAGCTGCCAGAAATGCCATATTGAGCATCAGGGAACCGATTCCGATTTGATTTACTGGTCAAAGGGCAAAGATAATTTTGATCACCGCTTAACGGGCTATGAACTTAAAGGGGCGCATCAAAAATTAAAATGCAGGCAATGCCACCAACCGAAAAATATTCAACAAAAAGAAATACTTTTAAAACAAAAAAAGAACCTGAACCGCACTTTTCTCGGATTAAATCGCGACTGTCTCTCTTGCCATTCCGATGAACATCGCGGTCAGTTTAACAAGAAGCCCTGTTCGGATTGCCATGAGATGCGGGCATGGAAACCGGCGTTGAAGTTTAAGCACGAATTGACGGATTATCCGCTGACGGGTAGCCATCAAAAGGTTGAATGTAAAAAGTGCCATAAAATTCAAAAGGATAAACCCCTTGCCGCAGATGCCGATTATCTGCTTTTTAAGGGACTTAAACATCGACAATGCAGCGATTGTCATCGGGATATTCATCAGGGTAAATTAGGCGCGGATTGCCGGAAATGCCACAATACGACAGGATGGAATAAGTATTCGCAGTCGGCTTTTAATCACGATTTAACCTCCTTTCCGTTGCAGGGTAAGCACCGTCTGGTGAAATGCGAAGGCTGCCATAAAACAAAGGGAAGTCGTAAAATCAAGAATTTCAGCCGCTGCGGCGATTGCCATACCGATTATCATCAGGGACAGTTTAAAAATACCAAATGGAAGGGGCGCTGCGAAGAATGCCATACGGTAAACGGTTTTTCGCCGGCGCGTTTTACCCTCGACGAACACGCCAAAACGGAATATCCTCTGCGGGGCGCGCACAAAGCGGTGCCGTGCGTCTTTTGCCACAAAAAAATTAATGTCGGAACGCCGCTGGAAACCATGCAGTTTCATTTTCAATCGACCCGCTGCGGAGCCTGCCATAACGATCCGCATAAGGGACAGGCGGATGCTTTTAAAAAACGGCGTTCCGCGCTGACCGGAATGGACGGATGTGAGCATTGTCATGTTGTTACCGCGTGGAATTCCGTAATCTTTGATCATTCTTTGACGAAATTCGTTCTTGAAGGAAGACACGTCAATGTCCCCTGCATTAAATGTCACAAACCGGATCAAAATAATGTGATTCAGCTTCAGGGAATACACACCAAATGTCAGGATTGTCATCAGGATATTCACCGCGGGCAATTCGCGGAAAAAGACGGATCGGTTAAATGTGAACGCTGCCATACTCCCGTGGATTGGTTAGCCGAGAAGTTCGATCACGATAAAAATTCCAGATTTAAATTAACGGGAGCTCATCGCAATGTGCCCTGCGAAAAATGTCACCTTGAGCAGAGCGCAGACGACGTAAAATTTGTTCGCTACAAACCCTTGGATACCGCTTGTAAAACCTGTCATGCGACAGAGACAAAAAAGAAGTTGTGAGCGGGAGATCGGTTTATGCTTAGTTTAATAATCGTTGTTTTATTGTCGTTAAACGCTCAGTCCGGGCAGCCGACCAAATCGGTTCACGGAAAAAACTTTGATCTGCATTGCTCCGCTTGTCATGTTACGGAGAGCTGGCGCGTCGATCCCGCTAAAATCAATTTTGATCATAAAAAAACGGGATTTACTCTTATCGGCGCACACTCCGAAATAAACTGCCGCTCCTGCCACAAAGACCTTGTGTTTAGTCATATCGGGCATGCCTGCGCCGACTGCCACGTAGATATTCATAAAGGAGAAGTGGGAATCGATTGTGAACGATGCCATACGCCCGAAAGCTGGGAGAATCGCTTCGAGATTTTTGAACTTCACCAGCAAACCCGTTTTCCCCTTTTAGGCGCGCACGCTGTTATCGATTGTCAGTCCTGCCACACTTCCGATCAACGCACCGAATACAAATTAACGGGCGTTGAATGCCAACAGTGCCATTTGCAGAATTTCATGCAAGCTCTGAATCCTGAGCACCGCAAGGCGGGATTTAGTCTTGACTGTCGAAAGTGCCATTTGGTTAACGCTTCTTCGTGGAAACAGACCGTTTATCGGCACAGCGAAGCATTCCCCTTAACGGAAGGGCACAGCGGCATCGATTGTGCGGATTGCCATGCCGAACGTTATCGCGGAACATCAACGGATTGTTTTGCCTGCCATGAAAAGGATTATAATCGCACGGTAAATCCGGATCATCAAATTTTCGGTTTTCCTACGGTTTGCGGGGAGTGCCACACAAGCAGCGATTGGGCGCGCAGCCGGTTCGATCATACCGCGGTTTCCGGTTTTGCTCTGAACGGAATCCACGGGCGGTCGGATGAGGTGAAATGCATCGACTGCCATGTGAATAATCAGTTAAGCGGTCTGCCAAAAGATTGTTTCGGCTGTCATCAAAAGGATTTTGAAAACGCGGCTGATCCGAATCATGTCGCGGGAAATTTTCCGCAAGATTGTTTAACCTGCCACAATGAAGAAGCCTGGACGCCCGCCCAGTTCGATCACAACCAAACCGCGTTTCCGCTTACGGGCGCGCATCAATCGGTAGCCTGTGAAAACTGCCATAAAAACGGGCAATATTCGGGAACTGCGGCGGATTGCTATTCCTGCCACGAAACCAATTACGCCCAAACCACCGATCCCGACCATTCTCAGAACAACTTCAGCCACGACTGTACCCAGTGCCACACAACCACAGCCTGGAAACCGGCGAGCTTTGATCACAATCAAACCGATTTTCCCCTGACCGGCGCTCATCAAACTTTAAATTGTATTGACTGCCATCAGGCGGGATATGCCGGTACGCCCACCGCCTGCATTTCCTGCCATCAGGAAAATTACGATAGTACAACCGATCCTGATCATCAGGCGGCAAATTTCCCGACAACTTGTGAAGACTGCCATACTACCACAGCCTGGAAACCGGCTAACTGGGATCACGACACACAGTATTTTCCAATCTATTCGGGAAAACATCAGGGTGAATGGGATACCTGCGCCGATTGCCATGTGAACGCTTCGGATTACAGTCAATTTGAATGTATCAATTGCCACGAACATAACCGAACCGATACCGATGATAAACATAAGGACGTAACTAATTATGTTTACGAAAGTAAAGCTTGCTACGATTGTCACCCGACGGGAAGGGAATCAAGTGACGATTAACATATTAAGACAACTTGTCATCGCGGGAATATTATTGCTGGGTAACAACGCTTTACCGGCGCAGGGGAATCCGCACGTAAAGGTGAACTTTCCCTGCCAGACCTGCCACAATACGGAAGAATGGAAAGATGTCCGCTTTGATCACAGCCAAACAGGATTCGATTTGACCGGGCAGCACGCCAAGAGACATTGCACGGATTGCCACGATCTGAAGGATTTTAGAGAGGTTCAGAAAAATTGCACTTTTTGTCATGTAGATGTGCACCAGGCGCGTTTGTATCAGGATTGCGATCGTTGCCATACCACGCAGAACTGGATTTTATTGGATCCTTATAAGGCGCATGCCAGCACAAGCATGCAAATTTTAGGCAGCCATACAAGATTGGATTGCAGAGTGTGCCACCGCGGAGAGGTGGAAGGAGAATGGATGCGCGTGCGCTCAAATTGCGCGGATTGCCATTTACAGGACTATTTGAGCGCTGAAAATCCGGTGCACAGCGACCTTGGGTTCGGCAAGGTGTGTGAAGACTGTCATTCGCAAATTTCCTGGCTGCCGGGTTCGTACAAAAAACACGATGCCCAATTCTTTCCTGTTTTTTCCGGATCGCATGCCGGCGTCTGGAAAGACTGTACCACCTGTCACTATCAACCCGGGAATTATTTAGTCTTTTCTTGCTTTTTAAATTGCCATGAACATGATAAAGCAAAAACAGACGGTAAACACGACGAAGTTTCGAATTACCGTTATGACAGCGAGTTGTGCTATCAATGTCATCGCAGCGGTAAAGGGGATGATTAACCATGCTTAAAATTTCAAGAACAGTCGTTTTTTTGTTAACGATTTTCGCCCTGGTCTTTGCACAGGAAAAAGTTTTCAAGATAAAATACATTTCGGCAAGCCATATCTATTTAGAAGGCGGTAAAAAGAACGGGCTTGCGGTTGGCGATGTCCTTAAAGTTTTTCGTAAAGACAAAGAGATCGGGACAATAGAAGTAGAATATGTGTCGCAGCATTCCGCGTCCTGTAAAATTATTAAGCAGACGGAAAATTTTGCCGTGGGCGATGTGGCTCGCGTTGTGAAGAAAGCCGCCGCAAAAGAAACCGAAAAGCCCGGAAAAGTCGTAACAAAACGCAAGAGGACGTTTGAAACCCGTAAGCACGGTAAATCCGTTTCTTCGCTTAGTAAAACCCGCATTTCGGGCTATCTTTCGTTACAGTACTATCGCTTTCGGAATATCGGCAGCCGGGATTACAATTTTAGTCAGCCGACCGTGCGCTTTCGTTTGCGGGCTTTGAATTTGTGGGACGCCGGATTTAATCTTGAAATTAAATTTCGTTCAAGATATAATCAGCGCAGCCGGCGTTTCAGCGATGAAGTTCCCAAATCCGAATGGCAAAACCGGTTGTACCAGTTGACATTTTCTTACGACAAGCAAACCTCCTTTGTTAATTTTAAACTGGGACGGGTTATTTCCAATGCCATAAGCGGAATCGGATATATTGACGGGGCGCAGGTACAGTTTAACTTGTTTCCTTATTTGCGCTGGGGCGTTTTTGCCGGAACGCAGCCCGACTGGCGCACTTCCGATTTTCAGACCACAATTCAGAAGTACGGCTCTTTTTTAACTTATCGGCGCGGACAGTACGGCGCAAACCGGACGGAAATTACGATGGCTGCTGCCGGAGAGTACCACGGTTCAACCGTGAGCAGAGAATTCGTCTATTTTCAGGCAAGCTACAATCATGGGCGGCGCTGGAATATTTACCAAAATATCGAAATGGATTTAAATCGCGCCTGGCGCAAACGGCGAGCCGGTGAATCTGTCAGTTTGACGGGCGTATTTTTCAGCGCCGGGTACAATATCACTCAAAATTTCAGAACCGCAATAAGTTATGACAATCGTAAAAATTATTACACCTACGAGTTAAGGTCATTAGCGGACAGCCTTTTTGACTCTGCTTTTCGCCAGGGATTACGCTGGCATTTTTACGGTTCGATTTTCAGTAATTACCGTTTTTCTCTGAATTTCGGGGTGCGTGAAAAACAATCGGATTCCCGTTTCACTTACACATACGGGTCAAGCGTTACACGTCGTAAGTTTTTAGGAAAATACAATACGATTCAGTTTCGGTTTTCGGGTTTTGACAATGTCTTTGCCACCGGTTATAATCCCGCGCTGCTTTTAAGCCGATCGTTTGTTAACGGACATTACCTTAGTTTAAGTTACGGCGCTTATCTGTATTCCATAAAAAACGGCGGAAGCAGCAGAATAAATCAATGGCTGCGATTGAACGGGCAATTTGAATTACCGGGGCGATTTTATCTTTCATCGACTTATGAATATAATTGGGGAGATGATCTTAGCGGTCATCGCCTGTTGTTTGATTTGGGTTACCGCTTTTAAAAAGAATGACGGAGGTTGAAATGGAAAACATTATCATCTGGCTGGTAACCGTTGTTTTGGTTTTGATTATTTTTGTTCCCTATTTTTTGAAATTTCGCAAAAAGTTGAATAGGGATCGGACGTTAAAGGAAGAATCGAGCAAATTGGGAGCCGACCGACCCATTGCCCAGTATCCTCAGATTGATCAATTAAAATGCATCGGCTGCGGATCGTGCGTGGACGCCTGTCCGGAAGGCGGCGTGCTTGGTATTGTCTTTGGGAAGGCGACCATTATTAACGGTTTAAAATGTGTCGGACACGGTTTGTGCGCCGAAGCATGTCCCGTGGAGGGAATTACGGTGGGGCTGGGCGATATTTCAAAGAGAGACGATATTCCGGTGATGAACGAATACAATGAGACGAATATCCCGGGAATTTACATTGCCGGAGAATTGGGCGGACTGGCGCTGATACGCAATGCGATTGCACAGGGCAGGATGACTGTAAATCGTATTGCCGAAACATTAAGTGAAAAAGATGAACAGGAAGGCTTGATCGATGTCTGTATTATCGGCGCAGGACCGGCTGGTTTATCGGCTGCGCTTACGGCAATTCAGCACAAATTATCGTACATCGTAATTGATCAGCAGGGCGCCGGGGGAACCATTCTTCATTATCCGCGCAAAAAATTGGTAATGACCCGACCGGTTGAAATTCCTTTGTACGGCTGGCTGGAAAAGCCCGAATATTCCAAGGAAGAACTTCTGGAAATTTGGGAGAACGTCGAGCGAAGATTCGATTTAAAAATGCAAATCGGAGAACGGTTGACCGGCGTGGAAAGGGAAAACGGATTTTTTAAAATCAAAACCTCGAACGGAGAGTATCCGGCGAGGAAAGTGGTTCTTGCTTTGGGAAGACGCGGCACGCCGCGTAAATTGAAAGTCCCCGGCGAAAATCAATCGAAGGTAATGTACCGCCTGCAGGACGCGGAGTCGTATCAAAATGAACATATTCTGGTTGTGGGCGGCGGAGACAGCGCTGTTGAGGCGGCTATCGGTCTCGCCAGACAAAAAGGGAACACGATAACGCTATCCTATCGTAAACATAAGTTTTACAGAATTAAAAAGCGAAACGCCGAACGCCTCGATCGGTTGATTTCGGACAAAAAAATCCGGGTTGTTTTTAATTCGAATGTTTCGGAAATCAAAGAGAAGAGCGTTGTGCTTTCGACGAATGAAGGAAACACGGAAATTCCCAACGACTATGTTTTCATTTTTGCCGGAGGCGAACCCCCGTTTAAATTGTTAAGAGAGATCGGCATCCGGTTCGGCGGCGAAAAAGAGGAACGGCAAACGCTTCCCGCCTGAAAAGTTAATCGGATCCGGGAGAGTGCTTTTTGGATTTGAAAACCCAAAATTCGCTCAAAAGAAAATTGGAAATCATTCCCAGCCCTATTCCCGCCAAATTGCTTAACAAATAGGGCATGCCCGCGAGATGGGTTAAGGCTAACAGTGTGACGTAATTGATTAATCCTCCCAGAGCCGCGGAAGTGTAATAACGAATTAAGCGATGCGGATAGGAAAAATGACGCTGATTCCGGTTTTCCCGCCAGGTAAAAAGATCGTTCCAGGTAAAATTATTAAAGATTGCGATGCCGATTGCCAGCGGAGAAGCCAGCGCTAAGGGAAGCCCGATTATTTTGTAGAATACCCACAAAAAGAAATTGTTGACCACCAGCCCGGAAGTTCCGATCAACCCGAATTTAAATATCCTCCTGATACGCGCGCGTTCAATTTTTACCATGATAATTCCTGGCTTCGTAACAATAAATGGTGCGGGTGTGAAAACGATCCAAAAATTTGTATTCAAATTTGGTCTTAAAAAAAACGGTATCGAAGTATTGCTTTACAAATTTCAGATCGTTTTTGTACTCTCTGCGGTCGTCAAACACGTAAAGCGCGTTTTTACCCTTTAACGAATCGGGCGTTCCCCAAATATCAAATTGCAAAGCGGGCTGACCGTAAATATTTTTCGCGTACGTGTCCTGATGGTCGGGCAGGTAAAATTTCAGCAAAGAGGCGCTTTTGTAAGAGTTCGCAAAAATAAAATAATCGCTTTTGCCTCCCGACTTTTGCTGCAAGTTGTAAATTTTTTGCGCGGCGTCTTTCCAGCCGCTCCAGGTGTTGCCTTCGCCCAAGGGGATGTTCGGAATGAGCTGCAGCAGATAGGCGATAATCAGCAGAAATACGGAAAACCGGGCGCCGCGGCTTATCCAGGGCGATAGTTTTTTTGACATCGGAATGAAAAAAAGAACCGAACCGAGTATCCAGCCCGAATACCCCGGCAGCAGCCAGTTCATCTTAACAAGAGATTTTAAACTGACGTAAGTAAATCCGCCGATAATAAAGAATCCGCTGATAAACAGCACGGTCGGAATGAATTCCCGAAAGCGACTTTTAAAAAGCCGGACGACAAACATGATCAAAAATCCGAATACCAGAGGAGTTAACAGGAACAATTGGCTGAAAAAAAGCTGGAAAATGTATTTGGTTGTAAAGGGCTTCATTTTAGCCGCGCGGTGTGAAAATTGAAAGGCGAACGACGCCCAGTCGTGCTGCGCGTTCCAGATGATCACCGGTGAAAAAATAATAAGCATGATTACGCCCGCCAAATAAGGGTAGGGCGTTAAAAACCAGCGGCGTAAATCTTTTTTAAGAAGCAATCCCGTAAAAACCGCCGGCAGAAAGGCGATCATTGTGTATTTACTGAGCAGCCCGAAACCAAGACTGACGCCTAAATAAAACCACCAGCGTCTTTGTCCGCTTTGGCAAAGTCTTAAAAAGAAATACAGCGACAGCAGCCAGAAAAAAATCAAAGGCGTGTCGGGTACGGTTAAAACGGAATAAAGATGCGCAAAAATCGTCAGATTAAAAAGAACGACTCCCAAAAACGAGAAGTGTTCAATTTCTTCCGTTTTTAAATTTTGGTAAAACGTTGTAATGAGTAAACGAAGGGTGTGCAGGAACAAAAGATTGATTCCCAGAAACCACAAAACAGCCGCCAGTTTTACGCCGAAGGGGTTGTCTCCGAAAACGGCGGTGCCCAGACCAATGGAATAAGCAGCCACCGGCGGGTGATCAAAATAAGACAAAGCGGGATACTGGATGTAATACCAGTAATATGCCTCCTGTGGCGTAACGGGAATAAAGGCAATGTAAACAAGCCGAAGTACGGTTAAACCCGCAATAAACCATAACGCGTGCTTTAATGTAAATTGTGTTTCCGTCAACCGGCGATTAAACATTCTCCGATTCCTTTTTATAAAAAAACAAAGTTTAAGATTCCCCGCGTTGAAGTGCAAATTTAAAACAAATAATGAAATTAATTGTTGATTATTGTTCGATTTTTTTTAGCTTTAGAGAAATAAATTTATTTACGAACCAAACTTCACGGAGGAACCATGAAGTCTAAATCCCTTTTTCGATTTTTAAGTCCTGTCGTTTTAATCTTGATATTCTTTTTAACGGCGAGTCTTCGCGCGCAGTCCGCGCAGACGCTTTCGCCAAAGGATTTGCTCGCTTTGAAGATGGTTTCCGGAGCGACTGTAAGCCCGGACGGAAAGTACGTTGCCTATACCGTGCGGGTTCCGAGGCAGCCGGATGATAAACCCGGATCGGCTTATAACGAATTGTATGTGATGTCGTTAAAAGACGGCGTTGTTCGTCCGTTTATTACCGGAAAGGTGCAGGTGTACGGCGTGCAATGGCGTCCCGATAGCCGGGCGATCGGTTTTTTGGACAAACGCGGCGACGATGAGTTCCGGCAGGTGTACGAAATTCCCGTTGACGGGGGAGAAGCGCGTCGTGTTACGGATGTAAACGCCAATATTTCAAAATATGTCTGGCATCCCTCGGGTAAAAAAATCGCCTATTCCGCCGTGGAGCCGCCTTCGAAAAAGGATAAGTTTTTAAAGAAAAAGGGTTACGATTTTATTTTTTACGAAGAAGAATGGAAGCATATCAATCTGTATCTCTACGATCTGGAAAGCAAAACCGGCAAACAGCTTACGCACGATATCACGGTTCTTGATTTTAAATTCGACAATCAGGGTAAACAACTGATTGCCCGCATGACCGAAAAGAATCTGATCGATTACCATTACATGTTCACCTATCTTTATCTGCTGAATCCTGAAACCGGGGAATACACAAAGGTCAGCAAGAATAAAGGCAAGTTGGGCAATTTTGCCGTCAGTCCGGACGGAAAGCGCCTTGCCTACTCCGCGGCTTTGGACGAGCACGATAACGCGGTGAGTCAGGCTTATGTTGTGTCTTTGACCGATCCGCAGTCTGAGGCGGTTAATTTGACGCCGGATAAATATCGCGGGCATGTGGTTTGGGTCGGTTGGAAGAATAACAAGACCTTGCTTTATCGCGCAGCCGAAGGCGTGGAAAATGTTTTGTATCAGATCGATCTGAAATCGAAAAAGCGCAAAAAACTTCTCGATTCCAAAGAAGAAAAAGTAATTTTCGGTTCGCCCTCCTTTTCAAAGAATCGCAAAACGTATGTTTTTACGGCAAACTCTCCCGATTTCCCCGGCGAACTTTTTTCGTGGCGTCCGGGAAAACATTTGAAACGTCTGACAATCACAAATCCCTGGTTGAACGACAGACGACTGGGAGCTCAAAAGGTCATTCGTTATCAGGCGCGCGACGGTTTAACCGTCGAAGGATTGTTGATTTACCCGGTGGATTATCAGAAGGGTAAAAAATATCCGCTGGTGGTTCTGGTGCACGGAGGACCTGAATCGCACTATTCCAACGGTTGGGTAAGCCGCTATTCGACTCCGGGTCAGGTTCTTGCCGGAAGGGGGTACTTTGTGTTTTATCCCAACTACCGCGCCAGTACGGGTTACGGAGTCGATTTTGCCAGACAGGGCTTTGGCGATCCGGCGGGAAAGGAATTTGACGATATCGCCGACGGAATAAAATTTTTGATCGATGAAGGCTTGGCGGATGCCGAGCGCGTGGGATTGGGCGGAGGCTCCTACGGCGGATACGCCGCAGCCTGGTTTGCAACCTATTACACAAAATTGGTTAAGGCTTCGTGCATGTTCGTCGGCATCAGCGATATGATCAGCAAAAAGGGCACAACGGATATTCCTTACGAAGAGATGTTGGCTCATGCCGGAAAGCCGATCGAAGAGACGTGGGAATTTTCTTTGCAGCGCAGTCCGATCTATTACGCTCACCAAAGCCAAACGGCGCTATTGATTTATGGCGGCGCGGCTGATCCCAGAGTGCATCCCTCGCAAAGTCTGGAGCTTTACCGGAGATTCAAAATGAACGACAAAACCGTTCGATTGGTGCAATATCCCGGCGAAGGACACGGCAACAGAAGGCAGCCAGGGCAAATCGATGTTCTCTATCGCGTGTTGGATTGGTATGACTGGTATTTAAAAGAAGATCATCCGGTAAAAGGTCCCATGCCGCCTCTGGACATCAGCGAAAAGTACGGGCTTCCGTTGCCGGAGTAACAGGGTGACGAGTGATAAGCAAGATTAAAGGAAAAAGATGAAAGGAGAGGTTGGTAGAAAGCAGAAAGCAGAAAGCCGTGACGCGTAATGCGTGATGAGTAAAAAGTTACAGAGTTACAGAGTTACAGAGTTACAGAGTTACAAAGTTACAAAGTTACAAAGTTACAAAGTTGCAGAGTGACAGGGTGGCAAGATAACAAGGTCGTGATGAGTAATGCGTAACGAGTGACAAGCGACGAGTAACCCTTACACCCTTAACCATTAACCCTTAATGAATATGTGACCAGTTACCGGTGGACTGAGGAAGAAAATCGTAAATCCGAAATTCGAATGCCGAAATCCGAAACAAATTCGAATGACTGAATGACAGAAATTCTAAACAATCCGGGGCTTTAATCATATTAGAGAAAGTCCGGAAATGTTTTAACATTTGAATTTTTCCCGTGCAGACGGGTCGGATTTCGAAATTAAATTCAAAATTAGAATTTCAGCTCTTTTAATGATATCCGATTAAATATCGATAATCCATTATACGCATTACGCATTACGCATTACGCATTACGCATTACGCATTACGCATTACGCATTACGCATTACGCATTACGCATTACCAGAGAAGCACCCTTAACCCATAACCCCTCCACCCTTAACGCAAATCATTCACTATCTGAAAATTATGAAAAAAAAAGGCAGCCCGCAGGCTGCCTTTGTGATTTGTTCTATAAAATAAAGAGCATCTCCGAATATTTGGGCAGGGGCCACAGATTATCGGGCAGGATGGACTCCAATTCGTCTGCCGGTTCCCGCACCGCTTCAATCTGATCCACCACGTGATCCGAAAAGAAACGGGCTTGTTTTTCGACATCCTCGATGGCAAGACCTTCCTTTAATAATTCGCAAAGCTTTTGGCAACGGTCGCTCAATTTTTTGATAGCGGCATTGACATTTTTTAACGTTTGAGCCACGGGTTCCAGATCCAAATCGTTGACGATCGCCGCCACGGCATGCGATTCTTTAAGAGCGGTGGCAAGTTGGGTTTGGTACTTAATTGCAGCCGGTAAAATTTGCGTTCTGACAATATCGCAAAGCGTGTCAACCTCAATATCAAGGGTTTTTACGTACTGTTCCAGTTTGGTGTGGTATCGGGCGTCCAACTCTTCTTTGTAAAAGACCTTTTGACGTTCCAGCATCGCCACGTTCTTCGGATCGATGAAAGACGACAGGGCATAGCCGGTGCGTTTGATATTGGGCAGTCCGCGGCGCTCGGCTTCTTCTTCCCATTCTTTGCTGTAGTTGTTGCCTTCAAAACGAATGGGCTCCGTTTCGATGATGTGTTTGCGCAAGGCATTGAGCACGGCTGCTTTGAATTCCTTGCCCTTTTCCAGTTCGCTTTGAATATCGTTCAGAATAATATCGATCGAGTCGGCGACCGCGGCGCTCAGCATGGTGTTTGCCATGGAGATGGACGCGGAAGATCCCAAAGCGCGGAATTCGAATCTGTTACCAGTAAAGGCAAAGGGAGAAGTACGGTTTCGGTCGGTGTTGTCGCGCAAAATCGACGGCAGTTTACTAATTCCCAGATCGATGATAAACTCTTCGGTTCTCTTGATTTCTTTTCCCGCTTTAATGTCGTCCAGAATTTCGGTCAGACGCTCGCCCAAAAAGACCGACATAATAGCCGGCGGCGCTTCGTTGGCTCCGAGACGGTGGTCGTTGCTTGCCGAGGCGATTGAGGCGCGCAACAGATCGCCGTAATTGTAAACGGCTCGCAAAACAGAAACCAGAAAAACCAAAAATTGCAGGTTTTCTTCGGGAGTTTTGCCCGGATCAAGAAGATTATTGCCTTCGGAATCGGCAATGGACCAGTTGTTGTGTTTACCGCTGCCGTTAATTCCTTTAAAAGGTTTTTCGTGCAAAAGAAGAGAAAGTCCGTGCCGGTTAGCCACTTTTTTCAGAACTTCCATGATCAATTGATT
>JAADIP010000159.1 GCA_013151275.1 Calditrichota bacterium
AAAAAAAGCCGGAGAATTCCGGCTTTTTCTTTATCGTTTGGGATGAAAAGGCGAGTGATAAGCCGTAATAACCTCGCCGCCGTCCACGTTAAAAATATTCCCCGTAGCCCAGAGTTCGTCCGATGTAACCTGCGCCAGAATAAATTTAGCAATATCCGAAGGCTGAGTGAGTCGTTTAAAAGGTATTTGACTCAACGCCAGATCGATCATTGTTTCGTGCCCCGGAATTTTACGCAGAGCGGGCGTAAATGTCACTCCCGCGCGGATGGTATTGACTGTCATGCCGAAAGGAGCCAATTCCAGCGCTAACTGACGAACGTGAGATTCCAGTGCGCATTTTGCCGCCGAAACCGCTCCGTAGTAAGGAATAACGCGTAATGATCCCGAGCTGGTCATGGCGTAAATTTTACAGCCCTTTCCCAAAAAATTGGCGTGAAAAAGATCCTGTACCCAGTAAACCAGACTGTGCGCCATCACGTTCATGGTCATTTCCATCTGCTTTGGCGAAAGGCGTTCTTTGGGGTTGTGATGAATGAACGGAGCAAGCGAACCAAAAGCCAATGAGTGTAAAAAAACTTTGATGCGCTTTTCCGGTTTCTTTTCGAAAACGAGGTCTTTGAGTTCTTCAATAACCTGAGTTCGGTTCTTTTCCGAAGCGGCGTTCTTGTTAAAAAAAATCGCTTCAACGCCGTATTCTTTTATTTGCTGTTTAATCTCTTCCACTCTGGTCAGCGCTTCGCCCCGATCCATGTGAACGCCGATGATGTTAAATCCCTCCCGCGCAAGCTCCAGCGCGGTAGCTTCGCCGAATCCGCTCGAAACGCCTAATATAAAAGCATAATCGGTCTCACTATTTGGTTTAATATACGGCAAATTGATACTCCTCCTGATTTAATTCTTAGATCGTAGAACGTCTTTATTTTAAACGGTATTCCCGCTATCTATCCGAAAGATCACACGACAAACGTTTGCTTTTCGGATAATTGTTTAAGGATTTCTTTTCGTTTTCGTTCGTAGCCCTTTCTACCCATCAAAGCGTAGGTGGCTATTTTCCCGTGTTCAACGCCCGGCTGATCGAATGCGTTAATATTTAGCAGACCTCCGGCAAAAGCGGTTGCGGCTTCCAATAAAAAGAAAAAGGCGCCGACATTTTCTGCCGAGACTTCCGAAAATTTAACGGTTAAATTGGGACGTTGATTATTGGTGAGCGCCAGTTCCGTTGCTTTTTTTTCGGCGTTCAGTAACTCGCCGAGGGTTTTACCTTCAAAATAATTAAACTCATCAATATCGGAAAAGTGATTGTGGATTTGTTCGTTATGTTCGAAATTTTCGACTTCCAAAAAGGTGATTACCTTATCGTTCGGTCCTTCAACGTAAAGCTGCACCTGGGAATGCTGATCGGTTGCTCCAAGCGCTTTTACCGGAGTTTGACCGACTTCAACGACTTTTCCGTTTACGTCATAGCGTTTGCCAAGACTTTCCGCCCATAGTTGGCGAAACCAGTCGGCTAAATCACGCAGCTTGTTACTGTAAGGCATCATCACGCTAATGTTTTTATTCTTTTTCATGTACAAAAAATGGATTGCGGCATATAAAAAGGCGGGATTTTTCAGCAAATCGTCGTTGTCGCATTTTTGAGCCATTTCGGCGGCTCCGCGCGCCAGGGCTTGAATATCAATCCCGGCGATCGCCGCAGAAATTAATCCCACAGGTGAAAGAACTGAAAATCGTCCGCCCACATTCGGCGGTATCCGGAAACATTTTATCGGATATTCGCGGGCAATATCGTTCAGCAAACCTTTTACGGGATCCGTTGTAAAAATCAAATTCTTGTAAAAGTTATCGCCCAGGCTCTCTTTCAGATATTTCATAAAATAGAGCAGAGTGGCGGCGGTTTCCGCAGTTGCGCCCGATTTTGACACCACATGAAACAATGTTTTGGAGATGTCAATTTGTTTGAGCAAATCATAAATCCAGTCCGGATCGACATTGTCCGGAAAAAACATTTTAGGGGTTTCGCTGAGATTATAGTAAGAATTTAGCAAAGAGGTTTGCAGGGCAATGGGACCTAACGCAGACCCGCCTATGCCTATATGAACATAATAATCAAAACGTTTTCGGGCGGCATTGGCATAGGTCAGAATTTCGGAAAAAGTTTCTTCCTGAAAGGGCAGCTTATAAAATCCGAGCTCTCCCTGTTCGGCTTTTTGGCGCAAATCGTCAAGGATCTCTTTACCTTTGTCCGAAAGCGATTCGATTTTCGAAATGCTCAATCCGTGTTCTGCTCCGATATTAGCATCGATTACGTTTGAATAATCCAGTGTAATTGGCATATTAACCTCATTTTTTGGTTCAACAATTCGCACAGAATATAAAGCAATAAATAAAAAAGCCCAAGTGAAAATCACCCGGGCTATAAAAATTAACCGTTATTATCGAATTTAGCCTTTCAATTCAACATCCTCCGGAGCGTCTTCCCGACGTCCGATTTCTGTGAATGAAAGTTCGTTTTTATTTTTCATCTTGATCTGAATGATACTTCCGTCGCTGAAATTGCCTTTTATCAGTTCGTCGGCAATCGGGTCTTCGATATATTTTTGAATGGCGCGTCTGAGCGGTCTCGCTCCGTACAGAGGATCAAATCCGCGCTCGGCGATGAATTTTTTGGCGCCGTCCGTCAATTGAAATTCGATCTTTCTTTCTTTCAGCTTTTTGACCAATTCATTCAAAGCCAGATCAACAATCTTAAGCGCATCCTGCTGGCTAAACTGTCTGAAATAGACGATGTCGTCGAGCCGGTTTAGGAATTCCGGATTGAAAGCGCGTTTTAATTCCTCTTCTATCTTGGATTTAATCTGCTCGAAATTGTCAATATCTTCGTCGGTCGTAAAACCAAATCTGCTGGAAAGTTTCAGGTCGCGCACACCGATGTTTGAAGTCATGATTACGATGGTATTCTTAAAATCGACTTTATGACCGAGAGAATCGGTTAAAAGCCCGTCGTCCATTACCTGCAGCAGAATATTGAAAATGTCCGGATGCGCTTTTTCGATTTCATCAAACAAAATCACGGAATAAGGATGACGACGAACCTGTTCGGTTAAAATGCCGCCTTCTTCGTATCCGACGTACCCCGGAGGAGAACCGATTAAACGGGAGACATTGAATTTTTCCATGTATTCGCTCATATCCACCCGGATAAGCGTGTTGGGATTTTCGAAAAGGTATTCCGCCAATTGTTTTGCCAGATAGGTTTTTCCCACGCCGGTCGGACCCAAAAACAGAAAAGAGCCGATGGGACGATTGGGGTCTTTAAGACCCGCCCGAGCCCTGAGAATGGCTTTGGCAATGGTGGCAATTGCGCTGTCCTGCCCGACCACTCGCTTTCTTAATTCTTCGCCCATTTTTACTAATTTTTTGGATTCGTTAAGCGCGATTCGATGTGTGGGTATTCCGGTCATCATCGAGACCACATCCGCAATATCGTTTTCGGTAACTTTTGCCATTCTGTTCTCTTCGGATACTTCCCATTGCAGTCGGGCGCGGTCAAGCTTTTCGGTCAGGTTGCGTTCCATGTCGCGCAGTTTTGCGGCGCGTTCAAAATCCTGCAGTTTGGCAAGAGATTCCTTTTCGGCGCGGATTTGTTCGATTTCTTCTTCCAGATCCAGAATCTCTTTCGGGACAACCAGATTTTGCAAATGGACGCGGGATCCGGCTTCGTCGAGAACATCGATCGCTTTATCAGGAAAATGCTTATCCGTAATATAACGTTCGCACAGTTTGATGATCGCATTGATTGCATTATCCGTGTAAACCACATGATGATGCGCTTCGTAACGATCTTTAATGGAATAAAGAATTTCCAAAGTTTCTTCAGGACTGGTTGGCTCCACCATTACTTTTTGAAAGCGGCGTTCCAAAGCGCCGTCTTTTTCGATGTACATACGATATTCGTCAAGAGTTGTGGCGCCGATACATTGCAGTTCCCCGCGTGCTAATGCGGGTTTAAACATATTGGAAGCATCCAGAGAACCGGAGGCGCCGCCCGCTCCCACGATGGTGTGTAATTCGTCGATAAACAGAATAACTTCTTCCGCTTTTTCCAGTTCATTCATAATGGCTTTCATTCGCTCTTCAAATTGACCGCGATATTTGGTGCCGGCGACAATGGAGCCCATATCCAGGGCGACCACGCGTTTATTGTGTAAAACCCGCGGAACTTTTTTCTGGATTATTCTGAGACTTAAGCCTTCTGCAATAGCGGTTTTACCGACGCCGGGTTCGCCGATTAAAACGGGATTGTTTTTCTTGCGCCGCGCCAAAATTTGAGCAACGCGCTGAATTTCTTTATCGCGACCGATAATAGGATCCAATTTTCCTTCTATCGCCAATTGGGTCAGGTCGCGTCCGAAATGATCCAGCGCCGGTGTTTTTATCTTTTTGGGCGCTTGTTTCGGAATAGGTGAAGACGGTTTGCCCGAAAGAATGTTTTCGAGTTCGTTAAAACAAGTGGTGTAGTCAATATTAAACGTCAATAAAATTTGAGCCGCCAAACTGTCTTTTTCTTTTAAGATAGAAAGGAGCAGGTGTTCGGTTCCGACCACGTCGTTTTTAAAATTTTTCGCTTCGATGTAGGTCATTTTAAGAGCTTTTTCAGCCCGTTTGGAAAGCGGAAGATTGCCGATGGTCATTGTGCCGCCCGAAGGCGCGGTTGCGTCTTCGATGGCTTTTTTTAATTTATTCAGATCAACGCCTAAATTTTGCAGAATCTTTACCGCAATACCTTCTCCTTCTTTAATAATTCCCAGAAGGAGATGCTCGGTTCCTATATAGTCATGTCCAAGCCGCATGGCTTCTTCTTTGGAATACCGGATTACTTTTGAAACGCGGCTGGTGAAATTATTCTTCATTGCTATCCCTATTATTATTTAAATACAATCTTTCTTTTCCAATTTAGCTTACTCAATACTCCCTGTCAAGTAATAGAACGACTAAACTTTAAATCAAATTCCATCCGTGCATTCTTGACAATTATTTTTAATGTTCCTATACTTACTTTTGTTCCTGATGATAAACAAAAATTGGTGGTGTCATGAAATCACAATATTTTATCAAATCCGTTCTATTTTCTCTCTTATTCTTTTTATCGGCGTATAATCAGAATATTGAAGCGGTAAAGTCATTATCGATCATTGATTGTCCAACGGCGGCAACTTTGGAGCGGGGAAGTTTTTTAGGATCTTTGCAGGTTTATAACGATGGCGGGTTGCTTGGGTACCTGGAAGTTGGGCTGACAAATCGCATGATGTTCGGAATTTCTTACGGGGGGAAAAATTTAATCGGCAGCGGGCAGGTGGACTGGAATCCTTTGGTGGCGGTAAATATTCGTTATCGGGTGATCGACGAAGCCTTGTCTTTTCCGGCAATCGCCGTTGGTTATGACGGACAGGGGCACGGCGCCTATCTTGACAGTCTGAGCAGATTTGAAGAGAAGTCGAAGGGTATTTATGTGGCGGCGAGTAAAAGTTTTAATTTTTTAGGAACTTTAGCATTTCATGGCGGGTTAAACTATAGCTTTGAGCGCAAGGATAGCGACAAAGATTTGAACGGCTTTGTCGGGATTGAAAAAAGTTTGAACAATGAACTGAGTATTTTTGCCGAGTACGATCTGGCAATGAATGACAACACAGGCAAAAGCATTGGGCAGGGCAAAGGTTACTTGAACGCTGCCTTAAAATGGACGTTTCAGAAAAAATTGCAAATTGACTTTTTGTGGAAAAATATTTTAAGTAACAACAAATTTATTGATGGCTCCAGCAGAGAAATCCGTATTTCTTACATTGAATATTTTTAACCGAACTATTGAATGGAAAAGACGGTTTATTCCGGTAAACCGTCTTTTTCTTAATAATGCCTTAATTTTAAATTGACAATTTACTTTAAGAAAGAAATACAAAACAGAGCAGCCAAAAATGAATATGGCTGCTCTAAAATATACTTTTACTTGATTAGCAGCATTTTCTTTGTAAGACTTCTATTCTTTGTTTTGACCATAAAGTAATAAATTCCGGAGCTTACCCTTTTATTATCTTCATTCTTCCCATCCCAGATAAAAGAATGCACGCCGCGGGGTAGAGCGCCCTGAAATAAATTGCGAATCTGTTTCCCATTTGCATCGAAGATGACTAATTGCAGATTTGCTTGTTCAGGAAGTGAAAATTTGATTTGTGTCGTAGGATTAAAGGGATTGGGGTAGTTCTGAAAAAGTTGAAAGGTTAAAGGATGCATCCCCGTTTCAATCTTTGTTATGTTAACCATAACTTCATTGGATAATGGGCTTTCATTGCCGTTGTAATCAATAGCGGAAACACGATAATAATACATAGAATTATTTTCTATATTTTTATCTTCAAATTCAGGAGATGTAACAATAGATATTGCATCATCTATAGATGAAGGTTTAAAATCATTTACAGTATCACGATAAACGGCATAATAGGCAATATCTTTTTCGGTATTCTCATTCCAGGTTAATTGAATGTTGTCATCAACTAACTCGGCGTTTAAGCCACTCACCGCGGCAGGGCTTAGATTGTCCACCGAATAACCGCTGTCTGGTTCGGTCTCCCAATGTATGGTAGGATCAGCGGTATGAGCCCGAACAAAAAAGGTGGAATAATATAAACCATTCACTTTATTGGAATCTGCGAGGGTGGGAACGATTACGGAATATTGATTATCCTGAACGGCAGGGACCTCAGTGATAAAATCCCATTCACCATCCGGTGTTGCTGACTTTTTATGTATAGTAAGTTGCGGATCGTGTTTGCGCCAGATGGAATAGTAGGTTACAGGATTTGAAATACTACTATCTGATTCATCAAAGCTATGCGCTAACCATTTAAGCCTAACTTTCCGGCCTTGATCATTTGGAACGTCATTAATAGATAATATTAAAAATTCATTTTTATCGGACAAATAAAGGTTATGAATTTCATCTGATGTTAATGCTTTATCATATATTCTAACTTCATCAAGAAATCCTGCAAGATTTTCTTGTTCACCATTGCTTCCTTGACTTCCAAGACGTAAAATCTCATTGTTAAAATTCATTGAATTATTTGATGCACTACTTTCACCCTCTAATATTCCGTTTACATAAATTTTAGTTTTGGAACCATCCCAAACTCCTACTAAATGGTACCATTTGCCGGGTTCAATTATTGTTGAACTGTAGCAAAATGAGTTAGACCCACAATTACTATCAAAGCAAACTCCAAATTGGGCAATCTGACTACTTTGGATTGTGCGGAAAAAGAACCTATCACCAATACGCGCTAAAACATCTTCAGTTTGTTGATAATCTCGTTTAACCCATAATGAAACTGTTAATTCATTATTAGAGAAAGAGTATCCTGATAGACTCGGGATATCTACTTCGGTGTTAGTTGTTCCATCTAGATATAGAGCTGTTCCTTTTATTCCTTCACTAAAACTATAGTTGCCTGTTAGAGTTCCATGATGTTCGTTTCCACTTTCATCCATGGCATTTCCGTTAAAAGGATAATATGCTAAAAGTCCTTTACTGGTACTAGAATCCAACCTTTTCACATGTACAAATCTTTCGTTTTTAGAATTATGGTATCCTTGAAAAATAAATGGAACTCCATCTTTATCTGACACAATTTTACTAAATGTATCATAATTCATATTCATCGATTTTGGTGCTAAACCAAGGTTTTTTCCCCCGCATTTAATTTGGCAGAAAAAATATTTTATTCAAAACTTTTTTCACTTACTAATTATA
>JAADIP010000137.1 GCA_013151275.1 Calditrichota bacterium
TTCGGATTTCGGATTTACGACTTATGATTGACGATTTATTATTTACTCCTCAGTCCACCTTGTCACTCGTTACCCGTCACTGCTTTCTGATAATCTTTTTCTTTTGTAATTTTTCATTTTTCTTACCTGTTGCTCATCACGCATCAAGTCTTTTCCACTCTTGCCCTGAAGGGCAGAGAAAGGGGGTGGAGGTCACTTATTCCCAGCAATAAATTACTGGGCTACTATCATTAAATTCCTACGGAATTTTTCTAAACAACTAAACCTTTTTCATACATCCTCCGACAATCCCAACTTTGTTACTTTGTAACTTTGTCACTCGTTACTCATCACGCATTACGCGTCACGTTTTTGTCATTCGGTAATTCGACTTTGTTTCGGATTTCGGTATTCGGATTTCGGATTTATTATTTTCTTCCTAAGTCCACCGGTAACCGGTCAAATATTCGTTAAGGGTTAAGGGGATAAGTGTTAAGCGTGTAAGCGGCATCTCCGGACGCTGGTCACGCATTACGACCTTGTAACTTTGTCGCTTTGTTACTTGTCACTCGTCACTTTGTTTCTCAATTAAGCAACTCTTCCGAGATTAACAATCCCGCCTCTTCTTAAAAATCAGTCCCCGATAAAAACAAGGTTATTCCGAAATGTTGATCCGAGGGCGGTTTTAAGTTAAATTTCACTCTGGCGATGGAGTTCGCCCTAATTGCCGTGTCGGCTGATGACTCCTACTTAAAACGGAACAACCTAAAGTAGGAGTCTGAAATGCCTAAAATCAAAGCACGCTTCCGTAAATACCACGGAATCCCCTTCTCAATCGAACAATTTACCGGGGTTCAGTATCGCTGCCGGGTTTGCAATAATATTTTTTTAGACAAGAAAGAATTCACGCAACATTTGCAATCGGAGCTCAAACAAAAGTCCTCGCCAAAAATCTCAAAAAAATGTCCCAAACCCAATCAAAACATCACGGCAAGGGTTTTGTACGTCATTGACATCCATGATCTGATTCATCGGGATTATTTAAAACTACCCGACGGAGTAACCTATGATTCCGAAATTTAAAATGCCTCTTAAGAAATTTTTCAAAATGTACAGAAAATACAGGCGATAAAATGTATGTTTCCAAAGGACGCGAGCCAAGAGCTTTTACGGTGAATCATCCCGACGCCTTGTTCGGAAAGCATCGAGAGTTAATTTCGGATGCAATGGAGAACGAACATCCGCTTGTAACCATCTATTGTCCGGTGTGGAAAGGCGGGAACGGTGTGTGGGGACACAAAAATCCGCGCGCTTCCTCTGCCGTCTGCCTGACAAATCACCGGCTGTTGATCAGTGTTGATTTTCACAACCGCCGACCTCCGGAAATTCACAAAATTCCGCACAATTCAATTCTTTCGCTTGAAATCGGACAGGCTCTCCTCGCCGGATGGTTCCGCTGTGTCTGTTTAAAAGATGAAGACACATCATCGTCAATTGATATTCTGTTCAATTCTCAGGTAATCACAACGTTTGAACGTCTGATTTTCTTTTGGAGAGGTTTTTGCGTAAAAGGAATCCAAAAGGATTTTTTACGGATAAATCAAAAAACGGATTTTGAAAACAACCGGCGTCTTCCGGGTGAAATTTTCACTAATCGCTTCACTCTCCCGGCTGTAATTAAAAATAAAAAACACAAAACCGAAATCCTTTCTCACAAAAAAACGATATTAGTCTCTTCTTTGCGCTATTTAATCATTTTTACAAGCGAAGCCGCGCCGGATCCCAACCTGTTGACCTTTGCCGAAAGCAAGAATTTCCTGAATTTAAATTGTTCGGAGATTTATCCCCGATTCGTCTTTTCGTCCGGCGACATTTATTTGCGGTTTTCCGGCAACAATCGTCAAATCCTTAATTTAGCGATTTACCCGGATGTTTCACCGGAAATCCGAAAACGATTTGAATTATTGAATAAAAACATTTTACTTAAAAAAAGCGAGCGATGAATCATGAAAGAGATTTTTCATAAATTGTTTCGTTTGAATTCGCGGAAAAAAGCCCGATCAATAAAGCTCAAAGACGATATGTTTTATTTTGAATTCAATAATGCCTTAAAACAGGATGATTGTCCGATTTGCAGTCTTTTGCGAATGTTTGAACGAAAATTTATCGAATCAATTTTTTACGAATCGATAAACGACGGTGAATTTCGGCGTCAGATAAATCATTCACAGGGCTTGTGCGTTGACCATACAAGGATTTTTTGCGAATACGGCGATGCGCTCGGGTTATCGATTCTCGGAGCGAATCTGCTTGAAATCTGGCTTTGTACATTAAGCGCCGAGCCGAAATCCCGTTGTCTTCTGTGCGAAAATTCCGAAGAAACCGAAAAGTATCTGCTTGACACTTTTACTCAATTTCTATCTTCCGAAGAATTCTGGCTCACTTTGAATGCCAGCCCGGGACTTTGTCGCAGGCACTTTCAGAAAATTCTGCCGCAATTAAAAAACAAACATCTTCAATCGCGTTTTTCAAAATGGCAAAAAGAAAAAATAGAATCCCTGCTGGATAATTTGTACGAATTCATTCGCAAAAACGATTATCGGTTTAACGAAGAATCTGTCAGTGTCAAAGAAATAAACGCGCTGCGCCTGGCATGGAGATTTTTACAAAAATAGTTCCTCCCGACCATCCGCGACAGGGTCCAAAAACGGCAAAAGGGGAAATTTGATGGAACCAAAAAAACTAACCGAAAACAAGACGGTGCTCAACGCTGCTCAAAAAAGATCTCTCACCATCGCTTTGCGTTTAATCGAAGAACGTCTTTTTGATCTTCAATTGACTTTAAAACACCGTTCGTACCAAGGAATTCTTTACCGTCTGGAAATCGACCTTTCCGAAGAACAGATATTACAAATTTCGGATAAAATCGAGAACATCTTTCGCATCATCCGACAATTAAAAAAAGATTTTCATTTACAAGCCGAAAAGAAGATGTTTTCGTCCTTAATATTGGGAACAAGCAGTTACTTTTGGACGGTTCTGGAAGACGAAAAGGCGAAGAAACTGGTTCGCTACGGTTCGGTTCATCCTCAGTTGTCGGAGCGGTTAGACCCCAGCCTGGAGACGCTTACTTCCGCTTTATACGAACTGGCGCGCTTAGCCGGCGTTAAAGGAACAAATTCCGAAAGCGGGAAAAGCGAATGATTTTCTTTTGTCCCAGTTGTCAGCAGGAAGTTTACCCAAAGACAAAGATTTGTCCCTTTTGCGGATATGATTTGGAGGCTTACCAAAAGCTGCAATACAATAAAAAATTGATTCTGGCTTTGGGTCATCATGACGGCTTCACCCAAAGGCGGGCAGCCGAGCTGCTGGGAAAGCGCAGAGCAAAAATCGCCGTTGACGTCCTTAAAAAAGTGTTTAAAGAATCCGACGATCCCTATTTGAAAGCGGAAATCGTTCTCGCCCTGTACCGGATCGATTCCGATGAAGCGCGGCGGTTTTTTAGCGATGCGTTGATAAAAAATCAATCGATCATTGTGAAAAAACTATGGCGAAGGCTTTTTAAGAAATAAAATGCCGCATTGTGGCTGGCAGCTTTTAGTTAAGGGTTAAGGGTTAAGAGTTAAGCGGATTCTCCGGTCATCGTAATGGTAATGCGTAATGCGTAATGCGTAATGCGTAATGCGTAATGCGTAATGAGTTATCTCCGTCACCACTTAAAAGTTTAGATAATTCAGCCAAATTTTTTTTATGTAGAATAAAAAAGTATTTCCCTCTTAAAACAAACATTCCACTATTTTCTACTTACTGCCTGCTACCTACTGCTTTCTGCTCTCTGCTCTCTGCCTTCTTACACTCATTTTCGCCTCAAATTAAACAACCAAACAACCAAACTCGTCACTTTGTAACTTTCTCACTTTGTAACTTTGTTACTTTGTCACTTTGTAACTATGTCACTCGTTACTTGTCACGCCTTTTTCTGTTCCGTAAAAAAAAATTGTTCCTAATAGCAAAAGATAAGTATTATTGATAAAATTAAACCGGCAGTAAATTAAACGGCGAGGTACCATGTCGCAATTAGGTTTAGCGTTAGGGGGAGGCGGCGCCAGAGGTCTGGCGCACATCGGCGTTCTTAAAGTGCTTGAACGGGAACGCGTTGAAGTTCACTCCATTACCGGCTGCAGTATGGGCGCTATTGTAGGCGGTCTTTATGCTTATTTTGGCGAGGCTCAAAAAGTGGAAGATTTTATTTTCGAAACGCTTAGCCAGCCCGGATTTCGGGAATTAGGATTTGATTCTTTGAATCAAGACGGAGAAAAGCCCGACAAAAGTTATTTTGAACAGTTCTTCGATTTCATTGAAATCCGTTTGCAAGCCATTAAGTCTCTGGGACGTCTTTCTTATTTTGACGAGGAAACCACATCCGCCATTTTCGAAGTAATTCCCGATGTGCCCGTAGAAGACCTGAGCATCCATTTTTCGGCGGTTGCCACCGATTTGATTTCGGGCGAAGAAATCAATTTTGTCAGAGGAAGTTTGCGGGAGATTGTACGGGCAAGCGCCGCCATTCCCGGAATTTTCCCGCCGGTCAAAATTGACGATTATTTGCTTGTTGACGGCAGCGCTTCCGAAAGCGTTCCAGCCGGAAAAGTCAGAGAAATCGGCGCGGACAGAGTTTTAGCGGTGAATGTTTCGCGCAGCATTAAAATTTATAAGGAGCCGCAAAACATTATCGAAATACTTTTCCGGGCGGAAGATATTACTTCGTTCCATTTATCAAAAATTCGTTTGAGAGAAGCGGATTTGGTAATTAATCCGAACGTTAAAGATCTTTCCTGGGTCGATTTCGATAAAGCTCATTATATCATTGCCGCCGGTGAAATTGCCGTTCTCGAAAGTCTGGAAGAAATCCGAAAGCTGGCAAATCGAAACTCGTACCTTTTGGAAATTGAGCAGTACATCAAAAAATTAAAGGGATGACCACCGCAGAAAGCGAGCGCTTATGAACAGAGATTTGATGTTGAAAAAGCTGAAATCCGATCCCGCTAAAATTTGGGATGTAATTATTATCGGCGGAGGAGCCACCGGTCTGGGTGCTGCGGTTGACGCCGCCACCCGCGGTTTTGAAACTCTTTTGGTCGAACAGGCGGACTTTGCCAAGGGAACCTCGAGTCGCAGTACAAAACTGGTTCACGGCGGTGTGCGTTATTTGGCGCAGGGCGATGTTTCTCTGGTGTTCGAGGCTCTTCACGAACGCGGCTTGCTTATGCAAAATGCGCCGCATCTGGTGCGGAATCAGGAATTCATCATTCCCATTTACGAATGGTGGGAGGGTCCCTTTTACAATATCGGAATGAAGGTCTATGATTTGATGGCTGGAAAATTGGGCTTCGGGGCGTCTCAAAAAATCTCAAAGGAAGAAACGTTACAGGCTATTCCCAACCTGGATCAAAAGGGATTGATCGGCGGGATTATTTACTACGACGGTCAATTCGACGATTCACGATTGGCGGTCAATCTGGCGCAAACCGCCGCCGATAACGGGGCAATAGTGCTGAATTACCTGAAGGCGACCGGACTTACAAAAGATTGCGACGGAATACTAAACGGCGTGATTTTACGCGATTCGGAAACCAATGAAAAATTTGCGGTAAAGGGCAAAGTAATCATCAACGCCGCGGGCGTGTTTGTTGACGAAATCAAAAAAATGGACGACGCCGATTCCGAACCGTCGATCGTACTCAGTCAGGGCGTACATCTGATTTTGGACAAGTCGTTTTTGCAGGGTAACTCAGCCATTATGATTCCCCATACATCCGACGGACGCGTGCTTTTTGCCGTTCCCTGGCACAATGCGGTAATTGTGGGAACAACCGACACCCCCGTTGAAACCGCTTCGCTCGAACCAAGAGCCAAAGACGAGGAAATTGATTTTTTACTCAAAACTTCGGCAATCTATTTGAAAAAAGATCCGAAGCCGGAAGACGTTCTCAGTGTTTTTGCCGGATTGCGACCCTTATCCGCGCCCTCCGGCGTCGCCGAACAAACCAAGGATATTTCCAGAAAACACCAGATCACTATTTCTCTATCGGGATTGATCACCGTTACCGGCGGAAAGTGGACCACCTACCGGAAGATGGCTGAAGAAACCGTTGATAAGGCGATCATTGTCGGCGGTTTGGAAGAGAAAGAATGCGTCACCAAACACTTACCCATTCACGGATATTTAAAAAACACCGATTTTGAAGAGCCCCTGTACTATTACGGAACGGACAAGCTCCGGATCGAAGAGACGCTGCTTGTTTCCCGCGCAGAATTAAACGAAAAACTGCATTCCGATTTACCGTATCTTAAGGCGGAGGTGGTCTGGTCGGCGCGCCATGAAATGGTTCGAACCGTGGAAGACTTTTTAGCCCGTCGGGTTCGCGCTCTTTTCCTGAATGCCCGGGCAAGTATTGAAATGGCTCCGACGGTCGCGGAATTGATCGCTCAGGAACTGAACCGCGATAAGAGGTGGATCAAAAATCAAATCGAACAATACACGCAACTTGCCAAAGGATATTTATTAACGCGGGAATAATTAAATGGAAATCAATTCTACCACCCAAACATTAATCGTCGCGCACCGCGGAGCATCTTATGCCGCGCCTGAAAATACGCTGCCAGCCTTTGAATTGGCTTTTAAAGAGAACGCCGATTTTATCGAAGGCGATTTCTGGCTGACTAAAGACGGGCAAATCGTCTGCATTCACGATCCGCACACCGCAAGGGTCGCTAAAAATCACACAAAACTCGACATCCGCAATTCCACCTTATCCCAACTAAAACAAGCGGATGTGGGATCATGGAAGGATCGGAAATTCGAAGGGACAACAATTCCGACCCTTGAAGAAATTCTGCGGATCATTCCCGAAGGAAAGGGCATTTTTATTGAAATCAAAGACGATCGCCCTGAATTCTTTCAAAAGCTCTCCGAGACTCTTTCTTCGTTTTCGCTGCCAGCCGAAAAAATCAGGCTTATTGCCTTTGATCCCAAAGTAATCGAAACGGCAAAGAGCCGATTTCCGAAAATTAAAATTTACTGGCTGTACAACTGGTACATCGCCAAAGAAACCGGCAGACTGTCTAATTCCCCCCGCGAAATCATCGAAGTGCTGAAAATGCTTCCCTGCGACGGTCTTAATATCAACCCGTTCCCGTGGATCGACATCGACTTTGTGCGTAAGATCCGAAGAATGAACCTCGATTTCTGTGTTTATGAAGTTAATAAATTTGAGGATGCGTTAAAACTGCTGACTTTGGGCGTCGATGCCATTGCCACCAACTATCCGGGTAAATTGAGAAAAGAGATCGAAGAGTATTTTGCGCCTTCTCCCCTTTCCGATCAAAAAAACGAACGGTTGGAAATCGATAAAAACAAAACAATCCGTTTTTACAACAATCCGCAGAGCCTTTGATTTTTAAAATCCGAATATCATAAACCGGACAAGCCAGTGAAATACATAGGTCGTTTACGACCTTTGGAAGCCCCTTTAGGGGCTTGATAAACATTGCCCTAAAATTACACAGACTCTTCCCGCTGGTGCTGATTGTGTTCGTTAACCTTTTAGAAACTTGATAACCATTGACAAAAATTATCCACGCTTCTGACCGTAAAAAACAGACTTCTTTTTTCAGATTACTATAATTAACCTCAAAAAATGATCGCATGTCGGTTCTAAAAATATCCGTTGTTGTCATTTCGATGAGCGCAGCGAAGAGAAATCTTTTGCTTTTATCGCAGTTAGAAGATTTCTCTACCGCATTGGCGGTATCGAAATGACAGTATCGAAATGACAGAGCAAGATTTTTAGAGCGAATTTTATATTTTAAACGGAAAACATCTTCTTTTATTTCAACGCTGAAAATCCAAATGGAAAACTTTGACTAAATCTGCGCAATCTGTGTAATCAGCTTAATCTGCGGGAAAGAATAACCACAAAGCACACCAAGAGAATTGAATTTAAAATTAAAATGCGTCGGTTCTAAAAAGGTCCGTTATTGTCATTTCGATGAGCGCAGCGAAGAGAAATCTTTTGCTTTTATCGCAGTTAGAAGATTTCTCTACCGCATTGGCGGTATCGAAATGACA
>JAADIP010000235.1:0-28840 GCA_013151275.1 Calditrichota bacterium
GCCCCGGCGGGACGCGCTGCCAGGCTGCGCTACGCCCCGAATAACAAATACTAATTTATGAATTCATATTAAATGAGTCAACTGCAATACAAAAATAAATTAAGATAAAAAGAAGTAAAATTGAAACTGATTCGAGCGGATTCGAACCTCCGACCTTCCCGCCCCGGCGGGACGCGCTGCCAGGCTGCGCTACGCCCCCGCTACAAAACATAATTAATCAAAATAAATCCGCCCAATAACAGCACAACAAACGCCAGACTAATCCATCCCAAATATTTATTAATAAACTTTTTAATGGGTTCGCCAAAGTACCAGAGTAAAGCAGCCACAAGAAAAAAGCGCGCCGATCTGCCGATACCGGAGGCGATCAGAAAAACGGGAAAATTAATCTTAAACGCTCCCGCCGAAATGGTGATCACTTTGTAAGGAATCGGCGTAAAGCCCGCGGTAAACACTACCCAAAAGTTCCACCTGTCGTATAACGACTGTACGTTTAAAAACTGGTGTTCGCTAAATCCGGGCACATTGTTAAAAAAGAAATTTGCCAGAGCCGAGTAGGTGTCGGGTCCGCTCCACCACAACCAATGCCCTATTCCATAGCCTATAATTCCGCCGATTACCGAGGCTATTGAACACCAGAGAGCAAAGCGAAAGGCGCGATGCCGGGCGGCAATCACGAGAGCTATTAAAAAAGCGTCGGGTGGAATCGGAAAAAAGGATGATTCCGCCAACGCCCATAAAAATAAAACGATGCCGGCGTAAGGCGTTTCAGCCCATCTCATCAGCCATTCGTACATCCGGTTTAAAACGCCCTCTTTTTTTTGTCCGTTTACGACCATCCATGGGCTCCCTTCAAAGGTACAAAACGTAGTTTTTTAATTTCAGATTTCCGAACAGATCGATCTTCCTTTACGAACAGTGTCAGTGTTTGTTCTTGCTGATCTCCGATAGGCGCCAATAATCTTCCTCCGTCTTTTAATTGATCAAAAAGGTGCTCCGGCGGTACGGGTGCGCCGGCTGTAAAAATTATCCCGTCATAAGGTGCGTGCGCCGACCAACCCAGTGAACCGTCTCCGACTTTTAACAGGAAACGATACGTGAAATGCAATTCTTTTAGCCTTTTTTCGGCTCGAAAAGCCAGTTCTTTTATTTTTTCAATCGTAAAAACCTGACACCCCAATTCACATAAAATGGCTGCCTGATAGCCCGAACCGGTACCGATCTCCAAAATACGTTCCCCGGACTTTGGATTTAAAATTTGAGTCATTAAAGCGACGGTAAAGGGATGAGAAATGGTTTGACCAAATCCGATCGGCAGCGCTTTTTCGTCATAGGCTTGCAATTCAAGTCCCCTGGCGACAAAAAGATGACGCGGTATTTTACGCATGGCTTGCAAAACGCGCCGGTCTTCGATGCCCGCCGCGCGCAGACGTTTGATCATCTGGTCTATCTTCTTCTCATAGATCATCGGCTGGTCAGCTCCTTCAGAACAATTCGGACAAAACGAACGGTATCGCTGAAATGTTTGATGTACGATTTCTGCCCGTTGTAAATAGTCGGTATCGGCACAAAATCGAGAATAAAACCCTGCTTGACCGCTTTAATAATTAATTCTGTTTCGATTTGAAAACCGTCTTCTTCCAGAGTCAACGTTTCCAGAACGCTGCGCCGCAAAAGCCTGAATCCGCATTGACTGTCATTTATTTTTTTACCCGTAACCCAGGAGGTTATTAATGAAGAAACGGTATTGGAGAAAATTCTCAGTAAAGGCATTTCACCTAATCTTCTTCGACGATGACCGATCAGAATATCGGCTCTTTGCAGAGCAGCCTTTTGCAGAAATTCCGGAATGGAAGTAACCGGATGCTGACCGTCGGCGTCCATGAGTAAAAGAAAATCGGTGCCGTTTTTTTTCAGAAATTGTTGTATTCCGGCGCGCAAAGCAAGACCCTTGCCCTGATTTTTGGTGAGACGCATGACTTTGACATTGGAGAATCGTTGCGCTTCCGCGCCGGTCTGATCTTTTGAACCGTCGTCCACAACGAAAACGGTGTCCGGTTTAATCGAAAGTTTTTGAATTTCATTTAAGACGACAGGGAGTGTTTTTTGAGCATTAAAAGCGGGTATTACTATATCATATTTAATGGTCATCCAAAATCCATCCTTAAAAACACTCACTTGTTAAAGGTAAAGTAAGAATTTATTCAGGGCAAAAAAAGAAGGGGATTGATTTCTCAATCCCCTTCTCAAATGTCGGAGCGACTGGATTTGAACCAGCGACCCCTTGAACCCCATTCAAGTGCGCTACCAGGCTGCGCCACGCTCCGATCGTCAGTTAATTTAAATAGAGTTTGCGTGGGATGCAAGAAGTTTTTTACAAAACCGGATAACCTCGCTTTAAAGCGTTTTTAACAGCGCAAAATGCTGAGCTGTTTAAACAAAAATCTCGCCTTTGGCGTAAAGAACCGCATTTCCTGAAATTTTTACGCGATTCCCCTTATTCTCGCAAAACAACTCTCCTCCCCTTTTCGAAAGCTGAAGAGCGTACAATCGCTCTTTATTCAACCGTTCCGCCCAGTAAGGAATCAGCGTGGAATGTGCGGAACCAGTGACCGGATCTTCGGGAATTCCTGCTTTGGGCGCAAAGAATCTTGATACGAAATCCGATTTTTTACCTGGAGCCGTGATAATGATTCCCAGAGCCTCGTCTATCTGTTTTAACAATTCAAAATCGGGAGCTATTTCGAGAATATCCGCTTCATCTTCAAAAACAACCAATAAATCTCTTGATTTTAAAACGGACACAGGTTTTTTGCCCAGCGCTCTGATCAAAGTCGGTGGAATTTCGGCTTCGATCGGTTTTCGCGCCGGGAAATCCATCGAAAGCAAACCGTCTTCTTTTGTTACCGTTAATTTGCCGCTTGCGGTCTTAAACTCTATCTCCCGCAGATTGCTATCGACAAAAGAAAAGACCGCAAAAGCCGCGGCAAGTGTGGCGTGCCCGCATAAATCAACTTCAATTGTCGGAGTAAACCATCGTAATTCGTAAAGCGCTTTTGATTTCCGAACGATGAAAGCGGTTTCGGATAAATTGTTTTCCGCGGCAATGTTTTGCAGAATTTGATCGTCAAGCCAGGAATTCAGTAAACAAACCGCGGCAGGATTCCCGCCAAACACTGTGCTTGTAAAGGCATCAACCTGAAAAAAGGAGATTCTCATTTTTCAATTTCCTAACCCGGACAAGCCGGTAGCAGCCCGATGAAAAGTTGTTAATAGTTATTGGTTAACGGAAAGACGTAATGCGTGATTAGTAACAAAGTTACAAGCGACCATTAACCGATGGCAAAATAGCAAAATAAACTGTTCAAATAATATACTTATACGCGATGATGCAGATAACCCATTACGCATTACGCATTACGCATTACGATAACTGGAGACGCCGCTTAACCCTTATACCCTTAACCCTTATACCCTTACACCCTTAACCTAAAGTTCTTTCAAGATTTCTTCAATTTATGGTAGAGCTCCTTTAATCGATCTCTGGGCTCAATACCTTTTTTAATGAATATCTCATATTCTTTGATGAAATAATTTTCCAATTCAAATTCCAGAAGTAAATGCGATAAAATATAAAATTTAATCTCCCTGTTTCGTTCTATGTATTTTTCTTTAAAATGATCGATTGCTGTTTCAACCTCCTGCAACTGAACATAAATCCGAAAAACGATCTCCACTAAGCAATTATATTTATTTGTTGTATCATAGTCATAATCATTATTTTTCAGATCCCGCTTAATCTCGTCTTCCATGATTTTACAAGTTTCAATCGCCATTTCTTTAAGGTCGGGAGTTTTTAGAAATTCCAGGAAAACATTCATCAAATCGGAATACAAAGTATATCGGTTTACGCTATTATTGATAATTAATTCCACCGCGTTTTTGATAAATTGTTTTTTGCTTTCGATCTGAAATTTTAGAGAAAGAACCTGCCGGTAAAAATCTTCCTGCGTAATCCTGATCGATTCAAACGAATCGAATGAATTAAAAATGATGTAAGAGCAGGAATAGCACAACATCACATAAATTTTTTCGAGCAGCTCGGAGGCAATCGGCAGGTACTGTTCATCATTGCCCGACGCCTGAGATAACTCTTTATAGAATCTTTTGACTATGAATCTCCATTTGGGTCGATCTTTCTTGTGAACAAAACGATTAGGCGCAAAATAATATTGATTATAAGCGTATTCGAGGAATTGCTCAACTTCGTTTTTTATCAGATTAATGTCACGAATTTCTTTATTTGTCGATTTACTCCTGTTCCTGGTTAAACGCGGATTTTTGATGAAATCGTCGATGTTTCTCTCTTGTATTTTTGCTTTGGGAACGGCTTTGTAAAGTTCGGGAATAATCAATCGTAATTCTTCGGCTGGATATTTTTCGATTAACTGTCTGAGCTCATTGATTTTCAATTAATTGCTCCTTTGTTTAAGTAAAACTCCGATACACTAAAATGTAAAGTTGACGTTTACGTATTATTATGCATCATTTTACTTACCGATTCGCTTTGCCGCGTAAAAGCCGGTCGGTCAAAGATGCGTGTCGTAAATGTTTTCAGGAAACAGAACATTAAACATTAGTTTAATTTTTCTCGAGTTCGTATTAAACTGTTATTCAAATAGTTCATTTGAGAATAATTTATGAAAAACTGTCTATATAATCTATGCAAAAAAATTAATAAAAATGTACTATAAACGAAAACAAAAGGTTGTATTTATTTAAAGATATTATTATCTTTTCAAAGTTTGTTTAGTTTCTTAATCAACTAAATGAAGGAAGATTATGAAGAAAAAGTACTTAGCTATTATTTTTTTGCTTTTTTTATGGCTGCTTTCCTGTAGCCCGAAAGCAATTCAAAAAAATTCGACCCCCACAATAAAAGAAAAAACATCGCAACCTTCCGCGAAAAAGGTAGTTCTTGGAGTGGAAATCTTCCTTCAATCGTACAAAAATCTTGTTGCCAACAAAAGAGTCGGTCTGCTTACAAATCCCAGCGGAGTTAATTCCCAATTACAAAGTACAGCCGATCTTCTGGCTTCTGATCCGGATATTAATCTTACCGCTCTTTTCGGTCCCGAGCACGGAATTCGCGGCGCTATTTACGCCGGCGAAAAGGTGGAAGACGAAATAGATCCCCATACCGGCGTGCCGGTATTCAGTCTTTACGGAAAATATCGTAAGCCGACTGCAAAAATGCTGGAAAATGTCGATGTTATTTTAGTGGATATTCAGGACATAGGTTTGCGCGGTTACACCTATATTTACACCATGGCAAAAGTCATGGAAGCCGCCGCCGAATTCGACAAACAGGTCATCGTTCTGGATCGCCCGAATCCCATCGGCGGAGAAATGGTCGAAGGCAATTTGGTGGAAGCGGGCTTCGAGTCGTTTGTGGGTCTCTACCCTATTCCCTACCGATACGGAATGACCATCGGAGAGCTGGCGCTTTTGTTTAATAAACAATTTGGAATTAATAGTAAACTGAAAGTAATTCCTATGAAGGGATGGACGCGGGAGATGCTCTGGGATCAAACCGGATTATTGTGGGTGCCGACCTCCCCGCATGTTCCGCACTGGGAAACAGTGCTGTACATGGGCGCAACGGGTACATTCGGCGAATTACGGGTATTGTCCGAAGGCGTTGGATACACATCTCCCTTCGAGTTGGTCGGCGCTCCGTGGATTGACGGTTACCGGTTGGCTGAAGCGCTGAACAAACTGAATTTGCCGGGAGTGATTTTCAGACCTCTTTATTTTAAGCCCTATTACGCAACTTACAAGGGAGAAGTATGTCAGGGCGTGCAATTACACATCACGGATCCGTCCGTGTTCAATTCGTACAAAACCGGACTTTACATCATGCAGACCGTTATAAAGCTCTATCCCGAGCACGATCTTTTTGCCTATCCGCGCCGGGTTTCCATGTTTAATAAAGTTATGGGATGCGACTGGATTATGAAAGACCTGCAACAGGGTCGTTCTGTGGAAGAAATCTCCCGAAAATGGCAGAAAGATCTTAAAAAATTTCTTAAAATCAGAAAACAATTTTTATTATATTAAACTATTCATAATAAAACAAAAATTTGGGAGTTTCGAATGAAAGACATTCAATGCTCAGTGATTCTTCATCAGGATTCTGAAAAAAGATTAACGCCGACCATACAATCGTTGTTACTGCAAACCAATCAGAATTTTGAAATTATTTTGCTTATCGCGAAAAAAAGTGAAGATATGGCTGATCAAACAGAAAAATACAATACAAAATCCGTCCCTTTGCAGATAGTCGAAACCGGCGAAGCGACTTTGGGCGAACAATTAAATCTTGCCTTTAAAAAAGCAAAAGCGCCGTTCATGCTTTATGTCAATAATCAGGAAACGGAAATTCAATTAAAGCGGTCTGCCCTGGACCTTTATCTGCAAACTATGCAGCGTCACCCCGATGCCGGAATGGTCTATTCCGATTACGAATTGGAGGAAGACGGCGTTGTCCGCGAATTACACCTTTTAAAACACCATATCGGTCGGGTTCGCGACAATCAGGATTTCGGTCGCGTCTTTTTTCTCAGAAAGCAGGCTGTTGAAAAGAGCGGTAATGCCGACGCTTCTTTAAAGTTCAATACGCTTTACGATTTGCGGCTGCGGATTTCCGAGAAGTCCGAATTAGTCCATATTGCCAACCGTTACAACGGCTCTCTTTATCGCGTTGTGTCCAAAGGAAAAAAACACAATGTTTTTGATTATCTGATGGCAAGCAAAGAGAGTCAGTTGGAAGCCGAAAGGGTTATCACCGAACATTTAAAACGAATCAACGCTTATCTTGCGCCCGGCGCATTCTACAAACCGAGACCCTCCGCTCCGCCGGACGCCGCACTCAAAGCATCGGTAATCATTCCGGTTAACAACCGACCGAAATTCATCAGAACGGCGATCGAAAGCGTTCAGGATCAGACCGTGAAAGAAGTGGAAGTGATTGTGGTGGTGAACGGCGGTCCGGACGATCCCACAATTGAAGAAGTTAAGCGTTTCATGCCCGGCGGCGACAAGTATTCTCCCGATAAACCGGATGTTCGGCTGCTCGTTTTTGACATCAATAATATCGGTTTTTGTTTGAATATGGGCGCTCAAATTGCCCGCGGCGAATATTACGTTCAATTGGATTCGGACGACCGTTTGAAACCCGACGCCGTGGAAAAGATTTTAGAAGTCTATGAGAGCGATCCCAGAATAGGAATGGTTATCGGATCGTATGAAGTTTGGCAGTTGGAAGAAGACGGAAGTTATTTCCGCATGGAAGATCTTCCGGTTGTCACTCATGACGAATGGACGGAAGAAAACGGACGCAATAATTTGCTGCGCATCAACGGCGCCGGAGCTCCGCGTTCTTTACCCATTCAGGTTATCAGAGAAATCGGTTTTAGCATGAATGAAGAGCCGTTTGCGCGTAATTACGGCGAAGATTACAACATGGTATTGCAGGTAAGCGAACGTCATCGGATCGGGCGTGTGTGGGACGCCATTTACGAAGTGGTGCGTCATTCCGGCGGAACCGATCACAGCATCGATCAGGCGACCATCGACCGCAACGACGAAGCCAAAGATTACATGCGCGCCGAAACTATCCTCAGGCGGCAAAAACTCAATAAAACGAAATAAAAGTCTTTCGGAGAAGAAAAGAAAGGAATGTCGTGGCAATAAAATCCTCTTTTTTATTATTGGGAATAGACGGCGGAGCTACTAAAGTCAGCGGCTGGGAAGTTTTGGCGGATGAAGAAACGCTTTCTTTTTCAATGGGAACTCATAACGCGCAAAAATCCTACGCCGAAATTGCGGGATTTTTACCCCATTTTAAACCGGTTGATGTTTCTTTGCAATTAAGGCAGAGAGAGGCGCAGGCAATTGAGCTGACCGGTGACGAAAAACAGCAGGGAGCGGTTTACGTGGAAGCCAGCGCCGTGGTGATCGAGGAATTGGTAAAACGGACGGGAAAAAACAGTATTATCGTCGGTTTGGGCATGCCCGGTTTAAAAACAGCCGATGAGCGAGGGATTGAAGTGGTAGCCAACGGACCGCGCATTCTTGATTATGCCGATTCTCTGGAAAAACGGCTTGCGCTGAAAAACATTTGGTTCGAAACGCCGATCAAACGCATCGGCAGCGACGCCGATTACTGCGGAATCGGCGAAAATTATTCGACCGAGGGACTTTTCAGAGATGTGGACAACGCCTATTACCTCGGCGGGGGCACCGGCGTGGCTGACGCTTTAAAGTTGAAGGGTAAATTGCTTCCTTTTGATCAGATTAAATCGTGGATGGCTAAAAGCTGGGAAATGAAGAGCGAAGACGGACGGTCGTTAGAACGATTTGCATCCGCAGGCGGCATTCAGGCTTTGTATGCCGAAATTGCCGGAAAAGACGTCGCCGAGTTGAACGCCGGACAAATTTATCCTCTGCAAATCGCAGAATTCGCGGCAAACGGCGAAAAAGCGGCTCAGGAAGCTTTCAAATTAATCGTGAACAATTTGGGTCTTTTGATTTACGAACGCATTACGACTATTTATTCCGGTTGGCAAAATTTGTTCGGTTTTTTGAATCCCAACCGCCCCGCTCTTTCCGGCGATCATCCGTTCAGAGGAATTTTACTGGAAAGAATTATTATCGGGCAAAGATTGGGAGAATTATTGGATTCTCCGGCGGGAAAATCTGTTTTGGAAAAACCTCTGATAACCCGTCTGCAAAGTCTGATCAAAAATTCGCCGGTTCTGGATGCCAGGGCAAAGGATCATTATCAAAATATTGAACGCATTCTGGTTACGTCAAAGTTACGGGAAGCCCCGGCTTTGGGAGCAGGAATCGACGCATATTTAAGTTATAAAAAAATGACACGATGATTTTAATTTTAGGAATCCGTTAAGGATTTGCGGTTGACAGAAAACAAGAAAGGCTGATATGCTTGAAGCTGGCGCGATACCCGAAAGCGAACCGACAATTAATGTAGGGATAATTCTTCCCGAAGACGAATTCACCTCTCTTTCGATTCGGTTGCCGAAGAGCGAAGATTATCAAATCGAATTTTCCGGGCAGTCATTTTTACTTGAACCGGAAACCGAGATTTTTTTCAAATTGTCGGGAAAGGAAATAAATTTCCGCATCGGCGATCAGGAGTTTAAGGCGCCGGGCGAAATTCGCCTGTTCCCTGTCTTCCCTTCCAATCGTCTGGTTCCGGGACAGGGCGTTCTGGTAAAAAACGTTATTACCGGTCGGAGTTTCCACTGGCGAAAATACATTAACGTTACCCTGCCCGAAACGCTCGTTTTACGCAGAATTGAAAAGCAGCTCATTCTTATTAATGAATTGCCGATCGAAAAATATCTGATGTGCGTGGCGACATCGGAAATGGGCGCCGAATGCCCGATCGCGTTGTTAGAGGCGCAAACAATCGCCGCCCGTTCGTGGCTGCTGGCAAACGTGGAACAAAAGCATCGCTCTTTGGGGATGGATGTCTGCAATGATGATTGCTGCCAGCGATATCAGGGAACCACGTTTTTAAGCGAATTGTCGGTTCAGGCGACCGTGAATTCGCGGGGATTGGTTCTTTTGTATCAGGATAAAATCTGTGACGCGCGTTATTCAAAGAGCTGCGGCGGCGTAATGGAATCGTTCGACACAATTTGGGGCGGCAAGCCGTTACCCTATACAAAAATCAAAGCCGACGCCGAAAAAGATCCCCCGGAATGGCACAAACCGTTATCAAACGAAAAAAATATTGAAAAATGGCTCGATAGCTCGCCGAATACATTTTGCTCGCCTCATGTTGTTCCCGAATCCGATTTAAAGAAGTACCTCGGCAGCGTGGACGAAGAGGGTCGCTACTTTCGCTGGACGATCCGGGTTCCGCAAAAAGCGTTGGTTCAGAATATAAATCGTTACTGCGGCGTTAACGCCAAAGCCGTTAAACAAATAACGGTAAAATCAAGAGGAGGTTCGGGTCGGGCGAATCGAATTGAAATCGTTTATCTTGACGATCAAAACCGGCAAAAAACATTTCTTTTAAAAAGCGAATATGATATTCGTCGCGCGTTGCATCCGTCTTTTCTTTACAGCTCGGCAATTATTATTAAAACAATCCCCGCCGAAGCTGAAATTCCGGACGAGTTTATCTATTTGGGAGCCGGGTGGGGACATGGCGTCGGGTTGTGTCAGATAGGCGCTCTGGGCATGTCCCTGAAAGGTTATACATCCGATGAAATTGTTTTCCACTATTATCCCGGTAGTATTTTGAAGCGGATATATTGAAAGAGATTGGATTGGACTTTTTATGCAGAAAAAAACACGTTCTCCGTGGCTTTGGGTGCCTTCCATTTACTTTGCCGAAGGAATTCCTTATGTAGTGGTGATGATGGTTTCGGTCATCATGTACAAGCGTCTGGGCGTATCGAATGCCGATATAGCGCTTTATACCAGTTGGTTGTATTTACCATGGGTAATCAAACCGCTTTGGAGTCCTGTAGTCGATTTGGTAAAAACAAAGCGCTTCTGGATTTTAACGATGCAATTATTTATCGGCGCGGGTTTAGCCGGAATCGCTTTATCCATCCCTTTACCAACGTTTTTTAAATTCACGCTTATTTTCTTTTGGTTACTGGCGTTTAGCTCCGCCACACATGATATTGCCGCCGACGGTTTTTACATGCTGGGTTTAACGGAATATCAACAGGCGTGGTTTGTGGGCGTGCGAAGCACATTTTATCGATTTGCCATGATTACCGGGCAGGGATTGTTAATTATTCTCGCGGGATATCTGGAAAGTAATACCGGATTGGAGAGCGTAAAATTAAACGTCATTGCAGACCCTGATGTTGCGGTTGTACAGCCTTTTCACCCGGATTCGATCCGGATTCAGCCTCAGCCCGGAGAGCTGCGCATTTTGCATTATCCGCCGGAAAACCTGAAAATTGCCGCCGTACCCCGCGATCGCCAATATGTGGATTCCGTATTAAATTTGGTGCGCGAATGGAATGTTAAAAACGGTTTTTCACGTCCCGACAAATATCATACGATAAAGCCCAAAAGCGAGGAATCATGGTGGCACAATAATGTCGCCGGTCCCATCGGTGAATGGATCAAACAAAATTTCGGCGAGGAAAAGAAACTCAGCGATTCGCGATTTACGGGCAATATCGGTTTGATCTATTTTTATCTTTCCGATAAGCCGGAAAAGGATGAAGAAGTCGTAATAAATTTTGGCAGAACTTCCGGCGATAAAAGCGTTTTTTTGCTGGAAGGAAGCGCTTACGGGGGGCGCATAACATTTAACGATCAAAATTGGACCAAACCCGCCCTGGCGGTCATTCAGTTAGACCCCAAACTAAAGCACAAATCCGCGGCGACCTTTACGGCAACCGCGGGCAACATTCCCCTCGCCTGGTCTTTGACCTTTTTCTTTTTAACCGGAATGTTTGTTCTGTTTTTCCTTTATCATAAATTCATTCTGCCCTATCCCGACAGCGATCGACCCGGTTTGACGACCGGCGCAGCCAATATTCTCAGGGAATTCATTAATACATTTGTCCTTTTCTTTAAAAAAGAAAAAATCGGTTATATTCTGGCGTTTTTACTGCTTTACCGTCTGGCTGAGTCTCAGTTGGTTAAATTGGCTTCGCCCTTTTTGCTCGACGCTCAGGAAGCCGGAGGATTAGCCTTAACTACCGGTCAGGTGGGTTTTGTTTACGGAACAGTGGGAATCTTATTTTTGACTTTGGGCGGACTTCTCGGCGGATTTTTGGCTGCCAAACACGGACTTAAATACTGGCTGCTGCCGATGGCTGTCGCCATTAACCTGCCCGATGTGGTTTATGTCTATCTTTCTTATGTCCAGCCCGATAACTTATGGATCGTAAATTTGTGCGTGGCAATCGAGCAATTTGGTTACGGATTTGGATTTACCGCTTACATGCTGTACATGATCTACGCCTCGCAGGGCGAACACAAAACAGCGCATTTTGCCATTACAACAGGATTTATGGCGTTAGGGATGATGATCCCCGGCATGTTTTCCGGATGGGTTCAGGAATTGATCGGCTACCACCACTTTTTTATCTGGGTAATGATAGCCACCATTCCGGGATTTTTAATTTTGCCTTTTATTCCTCTGGAAAAGGATTTTGGCAAGAAAAACGAATGATCTCCCTTAAATCCCCTCCCCTCTAACCAAAAAGGACCCGACGGCGCGGCTGTCGGGTCTTCTTTTTTTCTTTGGATAAATAATAAAATATGTGTATTTTCTGTTCAATGCCCATTTTCTATTAACTAAATGCGAAATTCGGGTCGATTATAAGTTAAATGAAATCCTAATTTAAGAATGAAGAGATTAAAATGATGAAGTATATCAGAACTTCGCTGCCTGGTTTATTCAGCTTACTGTTGCTTTTTGTCCTCGTCGTTTACGGGCAAGAAACGATTTTTCCCGGATTAACCGGTCAGGAACTCATCGACAGCTTGCGGGCTAACTACAAACCCGCCACTGTTCTGAGTTACGACGATGCGCGGGATGTGATGTTCAGCGAAATCGATAATTATAGCGACAGCGTTAGCGGCGTTTACAGCGGTTACACAATTTATATCGATCCCGCGGTGGATCCCAGCACGGACGCCTACAACAAAGGAATGAATACGGAACACACCTGGCCCCAAAGCAAGGGAACGGACAGCGGGAACGCCCGCAGCGATTTGCAGCATCTCTTTCCCTGTCGGGCAGAGGTTAACTCTTCGCGGAGCAACGATCCCTTTGCCGATATTCCGGACGCCGACACGGACAAATGGTGGCGCGACGACTACTATTTAACCACTATCCCCACCTCTTACATCGACGAATACAGCGAAAAAGATTACGCCGGCTGGTTTGAACCGCGCGAAGATCATAAAGGCAACGCCGCAAGAGCTATTTTTTACATCTACACCATGTACAAAGAACAATTGGACACCAGTTTTTTTTACATTCAAAAAGAAACCCTGCGCCGATGGCATTATCAGGATACCGTGGATGCCAGAGAAGCCGAGCGAAATAATCGCATTGCCCCGTATCAGGATAATAAAAAGAATCCCTTTATTTTAGACTCGACCCTTGTCCGAAGAGCCTATTTTGAGCAATCGTCCGATACCACGGGCGGCGGCAACGGTAACGCCCAACCCGGCGATATTGTTATTACCGAAATAATGCAAAATCCCGATGCGGTTTACGATACCGACGGGGAATGGTTCGAAATTTACAACGCCAGCGATCATACCATCGATTTAAACGGCTGGATAATTAAAGACCTCGATACCGACAGCCACACCATTGCTTCAAGCGTGATTATCGACCCCGGACAGTATTTAACCCTGGGCAGAAACGCGGACAAAGCGACCAACGGAGGCGTGGATATCGCCTATCAATATACCGGAATTAATCTTGCGAACGGCGCGGATGAAATCATTTTACTCCTGTCCGACGGCGCAACAGAAATCGATCGCGTTGTATATGACGGCGGACCTAATTGGCCCGATCCGACCGGAGCCTCGATGTATTTTGACGGAAACTTTGGGCAGAACAATAACGATCCTTCTTTCTGGAAGGTTTCCGATTTACCCTGGGATGGCAGCAGCGGCGATTTTGGCACGCCAGGTTACGCCAATCCCGTTTCTGATATCTCCTTTGCCAAAAACAAAGTTGTTGATGATTTTGCCTTGATAAATTTTCCCAACCCGTTCAATCCGGCGACAACAATCGTTTTTACTTTGCCGTCGAGTGAACAGGTTAAACTTGACGTTTTCTCCCTTAGCGGACAAAAAATAGTCGCGCTGCTGAAAGGATTTCAAAGTCCGGGCGCACATTCCGTTAAATGGAACGGAAGAAATCAACAAAATCAAAAGGTTCCTTCGGGCGTGTATATTGTTCGGTTGCAAGCCGGAAATCGTTTTACTGCCCGGAAAATTATATTGATGAAATAGAAGAGGTTTAACAGGATTAATTTCTTGAGAACAGATCAATAGTTTAAAACGTAATTACTCTTCAACGACGCGTAAAACCCGGCAACCGGAGCCATAACAAACTTCCGGCTCCGGGTTTTTTGCTTTTAATGCGATCGGCATCCCTTTATTTTTTCCGCACAAATTTGATGCGTAAACTAATATTCATTAAATTGCCTCAAATTAAAAACAGGAGGCAAGTTATGGATAAAGACCAACTCATTGTGGAGTACATGAGAATTTATTTTAATTCCCATCCCGAAAAGGTACCGGAAAATAGCGATAAAGCTTTTGAATTATTCCAAAAAATGCACAAGAAATACAAAGCAAAATACATCACCGAGTTCAAAGAAAAAAGCGAAAAATACGTTGATCGTTTTTTTGACGACAAAGATAAAAACAAATATTATTAAAAAATAGTGATCAGCGCGGCTCCTATTAAAATCGACACAGTGCCGCTGATCGCTTTGGCGTAGTTCCGTTCTTTTAAAATAAGAAAAGCCAATAGTGTGCTGACCAATATGCCTGCTCGCTTGAAGGTGATAACGTAAGTTACGTAAGTTATCTTTATTGCCGTTAACTGGCACCATGCAAGCGCCGCGCTAACCACACCGATGAGCAAAAGCAGGAATATTGATTTCTTTGTTACAGACGGAAGGAGCCCGCCGCTTCTTCCGTTCTTTTTTTTAGAGAATTTTTGAATAACCAGAAAAGCAGCCCCAAGCGAAAGGTGAATACTGGCGCCGTAAAACTCGGGCGAACTGGCGCGCACGGCAATTTTTTCCACGCTTGCGGTAATGCTCCAGAGAAACGCCACCAATACCATGTACCAAATACCTTTTTCCCCGGTATTTATTAAATCTTTAAATCCGTGATTTTTCACATTTCTCAAACTGATATCCTGAGGCAACTGGAGAATGAATCCGCCGAAAACGATGAACAGAATTCCTATTATCTTTATCGAGGTAATTGTTTCGCCCAAAATTAAAAACGAAGTAATGGTCAAAAACAAAGGAGTTAAACCCACAAAAGGCATGACAATTGAGACGGGATATTGAACAATGGCTTTAAGCAGTAAGGTGTAAGCCACAATATTCAGCGTAATACTTACTGCAAAAGACAAAAAGAAAGGAATCGGTCTTAAATTCGGCGAAGCTATGAATATGGCGGGCAATAACAAGAAGCCCGCAACTAAAAAGAGTGTTTTAAGAATGGTGGTTTGCTCAAAATGCTGAGAAAGAATTTTGAGAAGAATAGATTGAATTCCGAAAAATGTACCCGTGAGTACTGATAAAACCAACCAGGAATGAGACATAAAATCGATTATTTTTTATCCTCATTTTCTTTTTTCTCTTTGGATATGGTTCCAAACGGTACACCTTTGATTCGGGTGTAAAGCTCTTCGCGATAGATTTCAATATCCTTTGGCGCTTCTATTCCTAATTTAACCTGATGACCGCTAATATCGACTATTACAATTCGAATATTATCGCCAATAGTAATCGCTTCACCCAACCTCCTTGTTAAAACTAGCATATCCTCTCCTCCCTCTTAGTTCGACTTTGCCAGTTAGGTCTTCTTTTTTCTAAAAATGCGCTAATGCCTTCCAGAAATTCTTCGGTGCTTCGAAACTTTGCATTGAGCTCCGCTAACCGCTTAATATCATTCGATATGTCCTGATAAGAAAAATCAAGAAACAGTTGTTTTGTCGTTTTTATTGCCAGCGGACCGTTGTCAACCATTTCTTCGATCAATTTATTGACGTAACTTTGGATTTCGTTTTCGGAAACAACCTGATTGATCAATCCGATGCGAACGGCTTCTTCCGCGGAAATTATTTTTCCGGTAATTAAGAGTTCGCGGGCTTTTCTTTCGCCTATTTGCCGGATTAAGAAGGTGGAAACCAGAGCAGCAACAAAGCCGATTTTAACCTCCGGATAGCCAAATTTAGCCTGAGGAGTGGCAATAATCAAATCGCAAACCGAAGCCAATCCGCATCCGCCCGCTAAAGTGGGACCTTCTACTACCGCAATCACCGGTTTGGGATAAGAATAAATTTTTAGAAAAAGCTGCCCTAAGCTAAGAGAGTCCTCAAAATTTTTATTGAAATCGAACTTGCGTAATTCTTTTAAATACGATAAATCGGCGCCGCTGCAAAACGCTTTCCCCTCGCCTTTCAGAACAAGCGCTTTGATGCGTTCGTCTTTTTCCCACAGATCCAGAATCTGCGATATTTCCGTTATCATTTGCGGATTGAGCGCGTTGCGTTTTTCCGGACAATTCAATATAATTTCGCCGCTGTATTCTTTTAACAATGTTTTAATGGTCTTGAAATTTTGGTTCATGATTGAATGACTCCCGGATTGAACTGTTCGAATTCCGGTATATGGCTCACCGCTTCCAGGGCGACAATCAGACGCTTTCTGGTTTCTTCGGGTAAAATGAGTTCATCCACCCACAATCGCGCCGCTGCGTAACGCGGATCGGTTTGACTGAGATAAGTTTCGGTAATGTTGTCGAGCAATTTTTTCTTTTCTTCGTCGCTTAATTTTTTACCGGAACGCTCCAGTTGTCGTACTTTCAGATCAAGCAGGGTGTTTGCCGCCTGCGCTCCGCCCATAACCGCGTATTTGGAAGAAGGCCATGAAAAAATAAAATTCGGATCGTAAGCCTTGCCGCACATGGCGTAATTTCCTGCGCCGTAAGAACCGCCGATGATCAGCGAAATTTTGGGAACAACGGAGTTGGAAACCACATTGACCATTTTCGCTCCGGCTTTGATAATTCCGCTTTGTTCGGCGTCCCTGCCAACCATAAAGCCGTTAACATCGTGAATGAACAGAAGAGGAATGGTGTTTTGATTGCAATCCATGATAAAGCGGGCGGCTTTCTCCGCGCTTTCCGTATAGATAACACCGCCGAACTCGGGAGGTTTCCCTTTTCGCAGAATGTGCTTTTTTTGGTTTGCCACAATGCCCACCGGGTAGCCTCCGACGTGAGCGTATCCGCAGACCAGAGTTTGCCCGTATTCCTTTTTGTATTCAATAAATTCCGATTTATCGACTATGCGGGCTATGATTTCGCGAATGTCGTATTCCTGCGTGGGATTAAAGGGCATAATCCGGTAGAGATCGCTGATAGGATATTGGGGGTCTGAACTTTCGATTTTACGGATGGGAGAAGGTTTTGGACTGCCCATTTGCAGGACTAATTTACGAATATGTTTCAGAGTGGAAGGATCGTCGGGTTCCTTAAAATCAATTGTCCCGCTGATTTCGGCATGCATCTTTGCCCCGCCGAGTTCTTCAGCCGAAATCACCTGCCCGATGGCTGCTTTGACCAGAGCCGGACCGCCCAAGAATAATCCGCTTCCTTCGGTCATTAAAATTTTATCGGTCATTACCGGTAAATAGGCTCCGCCAGCCACGCACATTCCCATAATTGCCGTGATTTGCGGAATTCCTTTGGCGCTCATGCGGGCATTCAAATAGAATACTCTTCCGAAATCATCCTGATCGGGGAAAACATCTTCCTGCAGCGGTAAAAAGATGCCCGCGGAATCGACCAAATAAATTGTCGGGAGATGATTTTTGTAGGCAATGGTCTGGGCGCGAATTACTTTTTTAGCGGTCATGGGAAAAAACGAACCGGCTTTTACGGTGGCGTCGTTGGCGATAATCATGCACAGGCGATTTTCGATATAGCCCAATCCGCAAATCGTTCCGGCGGCAGGCGCTCCGCCCCACTCTTCGTACATTTTGTAGGCGGCGTAGGTGCCCAATTCATAAAAAGGCGTGTTGGGGTCGATTAAATGTTTAATTCGTTCCCGAGCCGTCAGTCGGTTTTTCGCGTGCTGCCGATCGATGTTTTTAGGTCCGCCTCCGGCTTGAATCGTTTTACGTTCTTCCTGAATTTTTTGCTTTTCGTTTTTCCATTGTTTTTTATTTTCTTGTGCAATCTTAGAGGCAAAATCAAATTGAGATTTGAGGATGTCCCCATTTGGTTTTGTCAAAGCTTATCTCCTTAATAAACTACTTCTGATCCCTGAAAACTATTTCTGCAATAAATCAAAATAAACTATATTGTAATTCTTGTCAAGCAACTAATAATTTTTAACTTAGGAATTTTTTAATAAACAATGCAGTGCTCTTGATCAATTTTTTATCTTTTATGGAGAACGGAAAGACGTGATGATCGGGAAAATACTCTTTATATTTTTTGATTGCTTTGTTTAAATCGTTTTTAGAGATTTTATCCGTTTTGGTGAGCGCAATAAAAAAGGGACGTTCATGGTATTGCAGCCACCGCGCCATTTGAAGATCGATCTCCATCAGATCATGACGGCTGTCGATTAATAAACAGATTATCCTTAGGTTTTTGGATTGCGTTAAATACGATTCGATTAGATTCTGCCATTTAAGGCGTTCTGTTTTGGAGAATTTCGCAAATCCGTAACCGGGAAGATCAACAAAAAAGTATTTGCGATCCACCAAATAATAATTGATTCCCCGCGTTTTACCCGGCGTGGAAGAAATGCGCGCCAGATTTTTTCTGGAAAGCACGGTATTAATAAGCGAGGACTTCCCCACATTGGATCGCCCGATAAAAGCAATTTCCGGATAAACAGGCTTTACAATGTCTTCCGGTTTTGTAACGGTTATATAAAATTCTGCGTCCTGAAAAACGGGAGTCGCCATAAATCCTCATTATCCTGTTATTGGTTCAAATTAAAAAGAGCTCAAAACAGTATGAGCTCTTGAAAAAATCTTTATATTTTCGATTGAATTTTTAACTTTCGATATGGGGTAAAATTTTCTGCAGAATTGCTTTTTTGGGCACTGCGCCGATGATTTGATCGACCGGTTGACCGCTTTTGAATAATAAAAGCGTCGGGATGGAACGAATGCCGAATTGCATGGAAACTTTGGGATTGCTGTCCACATCTAATTTCCCGACTTTGAGTTTGCCGTCAAATTCTTCAGCCAGTTCTTCAACAATCGGAGCAATCATTTTGCAAGGCATACACCATTCAGCCCAGAAATCGATAAGGACCGGTATATCGGATTTTATGACTTCTTGTTCAAAATTATCATCGTTCAGTATCACGTACTTTCCCATCAATACCTCCGTTTATTTAATGTTTCGGCTTAAATTATTTAGATTTGTTTTTGCCCAATCGAATAATAGTCGCCCGAATTTCCGTCGTTCCCTGATCGATAAAATCCAGTTCTTTCGCCGCCTGATACGATACATCCAGAATTCGTTCCGCTTTAAAGGGACCGCGATCATTAATTCGCACCCGCACCTTTTTACCGTTGGCAACATTCTCAACTTCCAGAATCGTATTGAAAGGCAGCGTTCGATGGGCAGCGGTGAGCGCGTACATATCGTATATCTCACCGTTTGCGGTTTTTCTGCCGTGAAATTTACTTGCGTAATAAGAACATTTTCCTTTTAGTACCTGCCCTATCCGGTAGGCGGTCGGCTTTTTTTGCAACGGACTGTCTTCTCCGGAAAAGCGGACCGTTGAAGAACAATTGGTTGCCCATAAGGAAAATATGAACACAAAGATAACAAATTTTAATTTATCAGAAAAGTGGTAATTCAATTTAATGTTCATCCTCTTCGCGAATCACGGGTTGCTTTTTTGTTTTTGAGCCGTCTTTTACCGGCTTTTGCGCTGCTTCGGGCGATTCTTTTTTAATTTTTTGTTGATCATTTTCTTGCTCTGCGTTTTCCGGAATTTTTTCAGGCTCCGGCGGAGGCGGCGGAGGCGCAATTTTCTTTTTGGCGATTATTGCAAATCTGGATTTCGGATATTCTTTGACAATTTCCGTGTACGCCTGAATGGCTTTATCGATATCGTTCAAATATTTTTCATAAATATAAGCTATGGCGTATCTTGATTTTTGAGCCCAAATACTTCCCGAATCCTGAGCGGCGACAGAGCGAAATATTTTCAGTGCCTGATCATATTGTTTGTTTTCCATTAAATCTTCCGCCTGCCGATACAGCGTTTTCGATTGAGACACCTCTTCCATCTGAACTTTCTCTTCAACAATACCCCGTAACTTTTTACCGTAAATCGTATTCGGATACTTGCTGATGATCAATTGTTTAATAGAATCGGCTTTAATGCTGTCTTGCTTTAGATTATTATAAATAAAATAAAGAGCGTAATACGCTTTCGGCGTTAAAACAGAATCGTCGAACAGCTTAATAAATTTACTGTAAGAAGCTGCGGCGCTGTCGTAGTTCTGATATTTTAAAAGAAAATATTCGCCTTTGGCGAAACTGTATTTCTTGAAACTTTTGTTAACCTCTTCGGGATTTCTGCTCACCAATACTTTTTTTGGTTTCTTTTTTATCTTCTTTTTCTTTGCGGCAAGTTTTAAACTGTCTTCTTTGCTTAATTCTTTACCCGATTGAACAAACTCGTTTTGTTTTCCCGTGTCCTGCATTTTCTCTTTTTCTTCCGCGACATCATAAAATGTGGGCGCTTGCGTCTGCTTTTGATTTTTCGGGTTAACGGCGACGCTATCGCCGGCAACTTCAACGCTGTCGGTTAACACGGAATCGCCGCGTTCTATTTTTATCAGATCTGCGTAATCTTTACGCAACTGATTTCTGATTTTTAAATATTCTTTTAACAGTTTTACTTTTTTACGGGCGTCTTGCACCGCTTCGGGACGCGATTTTAAATTTTTTACCTTTTCATAATAGGCTTTCGCGGAATCAAAATTGGCGTATTCGTATTCGTATAACTGCCCGAGATAATAATTGCTTAACGCGGCGCCCTCGGAACGCGGATACTTTTTGATGATTTCGTAATAGTAATCGCGGGCTAAATCGACCTGTCCCTGAATTTCGTAAAGATTTGCCAGTCGTGTTTCGATCAGGGAAAACTGTTTTTTAAAGCGCGGCGAACTTAGCATTTTTTTCAATATAATTTCCGCTTCGTCGTATTTTTGCAATTCTATTAGAGATTCGATTTTTTTGGCTAAGGCTTCGTATTCTCTTACCGGAGGAATATCGAGTTTGGTCAGCTTGTCATAATTATCAATGGCATTCTCATATTCATCAATATTATAATAGGCTTCGCCGATCATGAAAAGAGCGTTTCCCTTCATTTCATCGTCTTTGGTCACTTCAACTGAACGGGTTAAAAATTTGATTGCTTCTTCATAATCTTCCTGCTCATAATACAGCTCTCCCAGAATATAAAAAGCTTCCGCGGCGAGTCTGCGTTTCAGTTTTTGGGCGAGCAGCTCGTTGAGAATGTTTAATGCTTCATCTTTCCGGTCCTGAGCGATATAAGTGCGCGCCAGCCATAATTTTACTTCCGGGATATGCTCGCTTTTAAAATATTTCAATAAAAACTGCGATAGCGTGCGCTCCGCTTTGGTGTACTGCTGAAGCTGGTAATACGCTTTTCCGATTAACAAAAGCGCGTCGTCGGCGTATTCGTTGCTGTCGCCGTACACCTTAATCAATTTCCACGATTTATCGATAGCTTTCTGGTATTTTTGTTTAATATCGCCGCTGATGCGCTTACTTGACCGGGTATTCTTTTGTTTTTCCAACGCCTGCTTATAGTTCATTTTGGCGTTAAAAAATGTGTTATAATAAGCGCAACCGACAATCAAAAGAAAGGATAAGAAAAATAATAATTTTTTAACGGGAATTTTCATGTTCACCCATTAGGTTAAATTTTTTCCAGGAGAAATACCAAAGCCGTCAGTAATTTGGCGGGATTGCCGACCACAACTTCGTTCATGTCTTTGGATAACGCCGTTTCGTGATTATTAATTTCCAGTAAATAAGCGCCGTTGGCTTTTGCAATCAAAGGAAGAGCCTCAACCTCTCTGGGTTCGTTTTCCAGACATACCGTTAAAAACAGTTCGCATTCAGCCGAGGCTATTTGCGCTTTTTCCAAAATGTTTTTATCCATCGTTTCGTCTGAAAGCAGCACATCGGGACGAACATTCCCGCCGCACTCCGGACAACGCGGAACCGGCGGATCGTCGCGCCGCTGTCGCGAAAACCGAAAGCCGCAGCTCAAACATATATTTCGTCCTATGTTGCCTTTTAGTTCGATTAATTTTTTATTGCCCGCTTTCTCGTGAATCCCGTCGATAGCGGTGGTAATCAACGCAAAATCATCATATCTGTTTTCAAGATCAACCAGAGCATAGTGACCCAAATTGGGTTTTAACCGCGCGTAATTTTTTCTTAAACTTATGAACCGCTTCCAGAAATCGTCTTCATTATTTTTTAAATAATCAATTCTTGAAAACTCGTCAAACCGATTATTGTTCCCTACTATCGCTTCCGTCTCTTCTTTGGAAATTAATCCGTCGCCCGTTAATATAACAATTTGACACGCTTTTATAAATCGTTGAATAAATTTATTGGAAAACATGATAACAACTCAATGCCTTTATTAATCCCTTCTTTCGATAATTTAGTCCACCGGTTTCAATTTTGCGGTAAAGTGCCGTAAAAATTCGGCTTCGTATTCAATTTCGAAACCCTTTAATTTTTCCCGCTCGTGGTAAATTTCGGTAATGGCTTCCGCCACATACTGCATGTGCATGTTGGTGTAAACCCGTCTGGGGATGGCAAGGCGCACCAGTTCCAGGCTGGGTGGGATCATTTTGCCCGTTTCGGGATCTTTTTTTGCCATCATCAGGCTACCGATTTCAACGGCGCGAATTCCGGCGCGTTTGTAAAGTTCCACAACAATAGCCTGTCCGGGAAACTGTTCGGGCGGAATGTGCGGAAGGAAACGCCTGGCGTCCAGATAAACCGCATGCCCGCCGATCGGTTTTACGATCGGGATGCCCTGGTCGGCAAGCATTTCGCCGAGATATCTGGTTTGATTAATCCGAAAGCGGAGATAATTTTCATCCAGAACCTCTTTTAATCCTCTGGCAATGGCTTCGAGGTCGCGCCCAGCCAACCCGCCGTAAGTTTTAAATCCTTCGATCAAGATCAGCATATTGGTGATGCGCTGCGCCCATTCGTCGTCATTTACGGCGACAAATCCGCCGATATTGACCAATCCGTCCTTTTTGGCGCTCATAGTGCATCCGTCGGCGTAACCGAACATTTCTTTGGCTATTTCCAAGATGGATTTATCCGCATATCCTTCTTCCCGTTCTTTGATGAAATAACAATTTTCGGCAAAACGACAGGCGTCGAAAAAGAAGCGAATTCCGTACCTGTGCGCCAGTTCGCTTACCTGACGGATGTTTTCCATGGAAACAGGCTGTCCGCCGCCGCTGTTGTTTGTTATTGTCAGCATGATAATCGGAATTCGATCCGCTCCGTATTTTTTAATGACCGCTTCCAATTTGTTCAGATCCATATTCCCTTTAAAAAGATGGGGATTTTCGGGGTCCAAACCTTCGTCAATCACGCAGTCAACCGCCTGAGCTTTATGGTATTCCACATTAGCGCGCGTAGTGTCGAAATGAATATTGTTCGGAACAACATCCCCTTCTTTCAGGATATTGGAAAAGAGGAGGTTTTCCGCAACTCTGCCCTGATGGGTGGGAATAATATTCTTGAAACCGAAAATTTCACGCACTGTTTGTTCAAAATGGTAGTAATTTCTGCTTCCGGCATACGATTCGTCGCCCAGCATTAAGCCTGCCCATTGATTGTCGCTCATGGCTGAGGTACCGGAATCGGTGAGCAGATCGATGTAAATTGTTTCCGCGGGAATCGAGAAAATATTGTATCCCGCTTCGCGAATAAGTCTTTCACGTTCTTCCTGAGTCGTATTTTTTATCGGTTCGACTACTTTAATCCGAAAAGGCTCTGCAGGAAAGCGCATAAACAGTTCTCCTAATTATTAATAGCCAATAGCTTTTTCCGTTTCAAAATCAAAAAAATGCAGTTTATCGGGTATTAACGCCATGCGAAGCGTATTGCCGACATAAATTTCTTCGGACGGTTGAAAACGCGCGTTAAAGGTTGTATTTCCGCATTTAAGATAGGCAAAGGTTTCGGCGCCCATTGGTTCGATCACTTCAATTTCGGCGTTTAAAGTAGGAAAATTCTGATGCTCTTTGTCGGAGAATATGACAAAATGTTCCGGTCGTATTCCCAATATCACCTTTTTCTTGTTGTATTCTTTTAAAAGGTCTTCGTGCACAGGATGCAAAGTTAACTGGAAATCATCCGTTTTAAACGTCAGCTTGCCGTTGCGAACAAGTTCGCCCTGAACAAAATTCATCGCCGGGCTGCCGATAAATCCGGCGACAAACAAATTTACGGGCTTATTGTAAAGTTCCAAGGGCGAAGCAACCTGGTGAATGATGCCGTCTTTCAATACAACGATGCGGTCGCCCATGGTCATGGCTTCCACCTGGTCGTGGGTTACGTAGATCATGGTTGTTTGGAGGCGCTGATGCAGTTTACTGATTTCAATGCGCATTTGAACGCGTAATTTCGCGTCGAGGTTGCTCAGAGGTTCGTCAAATAAAAACACCTCAGGGTGGCGGACAATGGCGCGTCCCACCGCAACACGCTGGCGTTGACCTCCGGAAAGCGCTTTAGGCTTGCGATCCAGAAACGATTTAATTCCCAAAAGCTCGGCAGCCGCGTTTACGCGTTTATTGATTTCTTCTTTCGGAAATTTTCTGAGTTTTAAGCCGAAAGCCATGTTGTCAAAAACGGTCATGTGCGGATACAAAGCGTAATTCTGAAATACCATGGCTATGTTGCGATCTTTGGGCGGAACATCATTCACAACGCGGTCGCCGATGTAAATTTTGCCTTCCGTGATATCCTCCAAACCGGCAATCATTCTTAATAAGGTTGACTTTCCGCAGCCCGAAGGTCCGACCAGAACCACAAACTCCTTGTCCTTGATTTTCAGATTCGCATTTTTAATCGCCGTAACTTTATTGTCGTAAACTTTTGTAATGTTCTCCAGAACGACTGACGCCATAATTCCCTCCATCTAATAATAAATAAAAAATACGATCGGGATTGCCGTAATAACTGTTAATCCCAACAGACTGTAAGCGTGAAGACTTGTCAAATGATAAACAAGGTATTGAAAATAAAATCGACTTTTTAAACGATTACGATTTCGGTAAAACATCATCATCAATCCGTAAATACCCAATCCGGATAATAATATACTCAACCAGATTATAAGAGCCAAATACAAATAAAAATCATTTAAAATATGCGCTATCGAAGGAAAGATCAACGGATGGCAAATCCTGAAAATCAAAATAATAATGCTCAAAACTAAAAAGTAAGCGATAGAAAATCCGCGGACAGCCGGCAGCCCCACTTTTTGTCTAATTCTAAAATAAAAGATAAAATACAGAATAAGCGCCAGCAGCAAGCCGCCCGACAACCAGTACATACCGTGAACGGGCGTTAAGGCAACCGTTAATCTCGCGGAATTTAACGGCGCTACCATTAATCGGGTCAATGTCAAAAGATAAAGCGTGACCTCTCCTATTAAATCCCAGACGGTTAAAAAAAACAAACCCGTAAATATTTTTTTTGACCACGCTTTTTGGTAAGAATCGGAAAAGCTTTCCCGAAAGACAAGCATGAGAGCTAAAAACAGAAAGGCAAAGGCAAAAATCAGTTGCCATCCCACAAAGATAACTATTTGAAGAGAAAGGGGAAACAAAACCATTTTTCCGTTCAGAGTCTGCGCAAAAAATACAATCAGAATTATCTTTAAAAGAAAGATGAGAAAAACGGTTGACGATAGTGATTTTAAAGTAAAATTTTGCAAAAACGTTTTTTTCTGATCGGCGGGAAGATCGACGAGAGTTTTCCTGCCAAAAACAAGGAGGGCTAAAATCAGCCAATCCAGAACCATTATGGCTAAAAATATGTAATCGAAAAGCAAGTTTAACCTCTGAATTTAAAACTAAGCCTCTCCGAAAATATTCACGAACGCGCGCCGTAATTTTTCCGCGGCTTCATCCGCGGCAGGCTTGTCGATTATTAACGGCGGAACAAAACGCAAAACATTCCCCCCGGCAATATTGAAAAGCAGACCCTGAGCGCAGGCTTCAAACATCAATTCCGGCGCTTTCTGATTAACTTCCATTCCCAGCATCAAACCTTCGCCTCTGATTTCACGAATGATCGAAGGGTACTGCTCAGACAGCGCGGCGAGCCGTTCTTTTAAGTACCGCCCCACTTCGGTCACATGACGTAAAAATTCCGGCTGTGAAACTATTTCAACAGTCGCCAGACCCGAGGCGCAGGCTAAAGGATTTCCGCCGTAGGTTGTCCCGTGTTCGCCTTTTTCAAGGATCGTTCCAAGTTCTTCATTGACAATAAACGCTCCCAGGGGTAACCCCCCGCCCAGTCCCTTGGCTGTTGCCACGCCGTCGGGCATAAATCCGGATTTTTGATAGTAATAAAAGGTTCCCGTTCTTCCGACGCCGGTTTGAATTTCATCGGTGATAATCAGGTAGCCAAAACGTTCGCGACCCCGATAAACGGCGGTTAACAATTCTTCGGAAATCGGACGAACGCCGCCCTCTCCCATGATTCCTTCGTAAAAAACGGCTAAGGTACGGTCGTTAATCGCGGATTCAAACGCCTGAACATCGTTGCAGGGAACGGTTTTAATGTTCGATAAGAGCGGTTCGAAACTCTTTTGATATTTTTCCTGCATTGTGATGGACAGCGCGCCCAGACTGCGACCGTGAAAGCTGCCGCTGAAGGCGATTATTTCGTTTTTCTGATTTCGGTTGCCCCATTTTTTAACTAATTTCAAAAGCCCTTCAATAGCTTCGGTACCGCTGTTTGTAAAAAAAACTTTGGACAGACCGCTTATTGTGACAAGCCGTTCCGCCAGGGCTATTTGAATGTCCTGCAAAAAATAATTACTGAGATGAAGATTACGATGAAGTTGTTTTAAAATCGCCTCATTAACAGCAGGATGCTGATACCCCAACGCATTTACCGCAATACCGGCTAAAAAATCGAGATATTTTTTCCCCTGTTTATCAAAAAGGTAAATACCTTCCCCGCGATCAACATCGAGAGGAAAACGTTTGTAAACATCGATAAGGTATTTCTTCCCTCGAGCAAAAATATCCATTATTTTTTAGCCATTATAATCAATTGTGCTTTTGCGTCCGTAAAACGTTTTGATTTTTTGTATTTTTTTGTGATTATTTCGAACATCTCTTTTGCCCTGTTATCGAGTCCGGCGCGTAAATAATTTTTTCCGGCAAGATAAAGGTAATTGGCTGCTTCCACAAAATCAGGCGCAGTTTTCTGAGCTCTTAAATAGTATTTTGCCGCATCTTCATAAGCGCCGCGATATTCCAGACAGGCGGCATATCCCGCATAACCGGAGGCTAAAAGAATTTTACTGCCGTCATACGAATCAATAAATTTTTTATATGCGGCTTCTGCTTCTTCGTACCTACCCTGCTGATAATCCAGATTGGCTAAAATAAAATATCCCTGATCCGCGGCGTCGGTGCCGGAGTATTCGTCAATTAAACGGTCTAAAAACATCCGCGCTTTGGAATAATTCATATTCTGAAATTCAATCTGTGCCTTGCCTAAAATTGTTTTGGCTTCTTCTGTTTTTGCCGCCTGACTGTTCCTGTAAACCAAAATCAGAATAAAAAGCGCCAAAACGACAACGGCACCAATTGCGATCTGCTTCGAGTTCTCTTCTATATAGGTCTTGGTCGTTAAGGCAAAGTCAACAAATTTATCCTCTTTCAGGTCTTTTTTTGTGATTTTACGTTTTTGAGGCTTTAACATACGGTACTCCTTTAAACAATCTCCATTTAAAACATTAACTAACTAAAAAATTTTAATTTATAAGTAATTAAAAGTTACAAATTTAAGGATAGATGCAAATAGAATCAAATAGATTTTTTTCTTTGATTGAGAATGCTGATTTATCCTCTCCTATCGGGTCGGTTCTTTTAAAGAAATAAAATTTTAAACCATTATCAAAATTGATTTTAATGGCAGAGAATTATAATTTGAACTTTATCGTGTTTTGAAAAAGGATTTTTCTCCGATGACTACCGCCGAAATCATTTTAATCGCGCTCGCCCTGGCAATGGACGCCATGACCATTTCCTTTTCCGCCGCAACGGTGGGCTTTGTTCGGGATAAGCGCGCCGTTTTTCGTCTTTCGTTCCATTTCGGATTATTTCAGTTTTTAATGCCCGTTTTAGGCTGGTTTTTAGGAATGAGCATCGTCTCGCTGATCGCAAGTATCGACCACTGGATAGCTTTTTCACTGCTGAGTTTTGTGGGAATTCGAATGATTTTGCAAGCAATCAGTAAAGAAAAGCCGGAATTCCGCGCCGATCCCTCCAGAGGCTGGCAACTGATCGGTTTATCGATCGCCACCAGCATCGACGCGCTTGCCGTGGGATTGACGCTGGCTTTTGTTAATGTGAACATTTGGTACGTCAGTGTAATCATCGGCATGATAACCGGCGGCATGTGCGTGCTGGCTATCAGCGTGGGATATTTTCTCAGATCAAAATTCGGGTCGGGCATGGAAATTCTGGGCGGAATTATTCTGATTGCGGTCGGTTTGAAAATTCTTCTGGAACATTTGTACTTTAATTGACCTTTATTCCGGAAACAAAAAAGGCTTTTTTTCAACGGTATTGGATTAACACTTAAATTCCTGCTTTTTTTGTCATAATTTGTAAGCGTGTAAGCGGACTCTCCAATCACGCATTACGACCTTGTTAAATATCGATTTATTCTGAATTTAAGACCCCCCTTTTAATTT
>JAADIP010000235.1:28845-62812 GCA_013151275.1 Calditrichota bacterium
CCCCCTGCAAAGGGGGGAACGCCGAAGGCAAGGGGGGTTTTTACTCAAACTGCACAGTATCTGAATTTTAGAATATTCCTCGTTAAAAAATTTTTGTCATTCGGTAATTCGAATTTGTTTTGGATTTCGGTATTCGAATTTCGGATTTATTATTTTCTCCATCAGCCAAATTTCAACTTGTAACTCGTAACTTTTTCACCTTTGCCCTAAAGGGCGGAGAAAAAGGGGGAGGCGTCTTTGTTCCCAGCAATAAATTACTGGGCTACTATCGTTTAATTCCTACGGAATTTATTCTAAACAACTAAACAACTAAACAACTAAACTTGTCACTTGTTACTTTTCGTTAACCAATAACCAAATATTGACAAACTTATTGCCCGAACCGCCGTTACTTATTTGATTTGAGATCGAATGGTTTGTAAATTTTCCGAACTAATTATATTTCAGACGGAGTTTTTGGCATGAATAAGATTTTCGCAATTTTGCTTTTTTTAGTTTATTCTCTTTTTGCAATCGATCCCTTGACTTTGGAGTCGGGAAAAACGGATATCAAGATTTCTCCGGATTCAAAGTGGCTCATTTATGACCAGACCGAAGATCCGGGTTTGTATCTGTTAAACCTTACTACCGACGAAGCCGTGAAAATCGCTTCCGGACCGGGCATTGCCAAATACGCTTCCTGGTCTCCGGACGGACAATTTATCGGTTTTAAAATGTTTAGGGAATCTTTTCAGATACCGTGCCTTTTTGATGTAAACGACTCACGCATTATCGCCCTTCACCCGCCCGTTGCGCTTTCCGGCGTTCCTTCGATCGACAGAAACGGAGACGTTGTTTTTACAGTTGGCGAAGAATTGCTCTTAACCGATATTGACGGCAACATCTCAAAAAAGTTTTCTTTACCCGCCTATTCCAATTTGACTCCGATCTCTTTTGACGGACAATTTGTCGTTTTTAACGATCAATACGACCGGCTTCATCTTTTGAATTTAAAGAACGGCGAAAGAAAATTGATTTCGCGGGATGATAAAAATTACTACAATCCCCGATGGAACCCTTCCCGGCTTTTGGTCTCTTTTCAGGGCTTTGACGGTTCGATTCGAATTTTCGAGCCGGAATCCGACGGATCAATAGAAATCGGCGCCGGAATTAATCCCCAATGGTCAACGGACGGCAACTATCTGCTTTTCACCCGTCAAAACGTTGTCGAAACCCGGGATGTGCTTACAAGCGATATTTACATGTTTAACCGGCAAACCAAAACAACCGTTCTTTTAACCGAAACAATCGACAAATTTGAAAACTACCCTGCCCTTTCAAACAAAGGCGAGCTGTTCTATGTCGTTCAGAATGGTCCGGAAAAGGGCGTTTTTAAAATGAAGATTTTAGACCCGCAAACAGGTCGGCTTAATCTGAACTCCGTCGAAATTCCCGTTCAGATTCAAAAAATTTCACCGATAAAAGCGCCCGAATTTGACACGGGTTACAAATCGGAAAACTCTTATTCATTTAGTTTTGAAATTCCTTTTGTGCATCAGGTTTTTGATCCGCCTGCCTGGTTCGACGGACACTGGGCGTGCGGCGGAACGGCTGCCATTATGTGCATCGCCTATTACGATATTCTTCCCAAAATAGTTCGTAATGTTTCCAAGCCTATGTTTCACACCACGGCTTACGGCGACTATATTGCCGAAAAATACACTTACAACGGATTTACTTTCGATATCTGGGCAACCGATTCCAAAGGAGTAAAAGGCTACGGCGCTTACGGTTTTATCGTGCGTAACGGCGATCAGGCGTGGGCGGACACCAAAGGCTTTATGGCTGAATATGCGCGCAAGCACGGTCTGTTCTCTTATGTGGACTGGAAACCTACCCGTCAAAAATTAATGAGCGAAGCCGACGCGGAACGCCCCTTTACTTTGCTAAACAGCCTTACTCAAGCCGGACATTACATTTCGGTGATCGGTTACGAAAAACAAGCCACCACCGTTATTGTCAACGATCCTTACGGAAACAAGAATAAAGGGAATTACGGAAAAAATTATGCCGGCAAGGGCGCGAAATACGATTGGCCCGGTTACTCCAACGGTCATTATAATTTGAATACGGTATGGTGTTTCATCTACTTTCGTGATAAAAGCGCCGATTTGGTTCCGGTTGTCACAGCTCAAACGGACACGCTGCAAATGAATCAAACATATCCCATGAAGATTCAAATTTCGAATCAGGGAAATCAGCTTAGCGATTCCACCAAAATGCTTTTATTCCTTTCACAAAACGCCGAATACAACGAGGGACTGGATAAAACGCTCGACACGCTTACTGTTTCCGCAATCCAGCCCGGCGATACTCTGCAAATTGACTTCTCGTTCACGTTATCCGATTCAATGGTTTCGGGCAATTACTATTTCGGCGCTTTTGTAAAGGTAGTGAACCGCGACAATGAAGCGAATCCAGAGAATAATACATGGACAAAAAAACTGCCCTTAAAAGGGTATCCCAACATTTTTCGAGCCTCGCCGCGGGGAAACATAAAAGACGCTATGCCCGTTATCAAAGCGTATTTTATTGATATCTACTCCGGAATCGATTCCGGCGACATAAAAATGTTTGTGGATAGCGTTGACGTAAGCTCTCAATGCACCGTAACTGCGACATCCGTTTCTTATTTGCCGGATAAAGAATTATCCGCCGGCGCCCATTCCGTCCGGGTTGAAGTAAGCAACAGCCTGGGATTGCGCTCAGCTTACGCCTGGGAATTTAACGTCGAAACCCAGACCGCAATTGAAGATTACGCTTCGGGCAAATTACCGAAAAATTTAACCCTGTTGCCCAACTATCCCAATCCCTTCAACGGATGGACGATTATTCGCTACATTCTTCCGAAGTCGGCTGCTGTGAAGGCTGAGCTTTACAATCTTCAGGGACAAAGCGTTAAAATTATTTTGAACGGTTATCAGAACGCCGGACGACATCAATTGCGGTTACACGCACGTAATCTTGCGAGCGGAATTTATCTTTTGCGGTTGCAGGCTGGCAGAGAGGTTAAAGTAAGAAGGATTCTGTTGATTAAGTAATCGATTAAACGGATATTTCGCGGATTTTATTAAAGCGGATTGTCTGAAAATAATTTGCGGTTAAAAGCGGAAGAAAAACATCCCTGTCGTTAATATCCGTTCCCTGATGCTCCTCCTCTCAAATCTTGGTGCCCCTGGAGAGACTCGAACTCCCGACACAAGGCTTAGGAAGCCTCTGCTCTATCCGACTGAGCTACAGGGGCGTTTGATTGCCGTGAAATATAAAATAGATTTATATTCAAAACAAGAACAAAATGTTTCGGATTTATGAATAATGTAAGAGTTAAGGGTGTAATGGTTATGGGTTAAGCGTGTCCACTTATCACGACAGATTTTTATCACTGCTTTCTTGCACTCATTTTTTGATCTAAATTAAACACCTAAACCTCTGTTTAAGTTACTCCTCACTCGTGACTTGTCACTCTGTTACTCTGTTACTCATCACGCGTCACGCATTACGCGTCACGACCTTGTCACTTTTTCCGTTTAAATTTTTATCAAAGAATGAACGGAGTATTGCTGCAATTTATCAATACCGTTCAAAAAAGTCAGTTCGATCAAAAAACGCACGGCTGTCACTTCCCCGCCGCATTTTTCGATTAACTTTGCCGCCGCAAGCGCGGTTCCGCCGGTAGCCAGAAGGTCGTCCAACAGCAAAACGCGCTGACCCTTTTGAACCGCGTCCTGATGTATTTCCAGAGCGTCCGTGCCATATTCCAGATCGTATTCTTCTTTGTAGGTTTTGTAAGGCAATTTACCCGGTTTGCGAATAGGAATAAATCCAAGTCCCAATTTGTACGCCAATGTTGCGGCAAAAATAAATCCGCGCGCTTCGATGGCGGCGATTAAATCCACTCTTATCCCTTCCATCGATTCGGCGAAAAGATCAATAGAGACGGCGAATAATTCCGCGTCCTGTAAAATCGGCGTAATGTCTTTAAACATGATTCCGGGCTTGGGAAAATCGGGCACATTACGAATGGCTTTGTTAATTTGTTCAATACGTTTATCCATAAATTATTCCTTTTTTAAAATGCGATTTCAAATGATCTGTATCTGGTTTCGTTCAAAGCAACTTCATCAATTTCCATATCAATAACATGGGCGAAAGCTGGACCTCGGTTTAATTCGGTAATAAACAGATTTAATTTTTCTTCTTCGCCCTGAGCAAGTACTTCCACATCCCCGTTGGGAAGGTTCCGCACGTAACCGCTGATTCCATGATCCCGCGCGCGTTCTCTTACAAACCAGCGATAGCCCACGCCCTGCACTCTTCCCTTAATGATAATGTGTAACGCTTTTTTCATGGGAGAACCTTCAATAATTCGTTTATTGCCTCTTCAGGAGTTTTCACCTGAATTATTTTTTCAGAAACATCCCATGTATTCAAACCCACCACGGGTTTTCCCAGTTGTAACGCAAAAGCCAATTCCGACAGAGTTCCGAAACCGCCGTCAATGGCGATAATTCCTTCAGCCGAACGAACTATTATCAGATTTCTGGCGATTCCCATTCCGGTCGGAATGGCAATATCGATATAGGGATTCGCGTAACCGGCGCTGTCCTGCGGTAAAACGCCGACGGTAATGCCGCCTTCTTCCTTGCATCCGCGGGCGGACGCTTCCATCACGCCGCTCATTCCGCCGCAAATCAATCCGAATCCGTTTTTGGCGATCAAGCGCCCCGTTTGGTAAGCCCTGACTTCTGTTTCAGGGCTGCATTCACGACCGCCGATTACAGCAATTAAGCGTTTCATGGGCTCAGGGATAAATTCGTTGCATCAAACGCGGGAACGGAATGGTTTCCCGAACGTGTTTGGTTCCCGTTATCCAGGCAACGGTTCGTTCAATACCAAGACCGAATCCCGAATGCGGAACAGATCCGTATTTTCTCAGATCCAGATACCACCGAAACGCTTCTTCGTCTAAATTATGCTCCCGAATCCTTTTTAGCAAGGTGTCGTAATCGTCTTCGCGTTGGGAACCTCCGATTATTTCGCCGTAACCCTCGGGAGCAAGCATATCCATGGCTAAGGCGAACTGAGGTTCTTCGGGATCGCGCTTCATGTAAAAAGCCTTGATTTCAGCCGGATAATGGTGAACAATCACCGGTTTGTCAAATTGCGCGGACAGAACTGTTTCATCCGCTCCGCCAAAATCATCGCCGTAAGGAAAGTCAACGCCGTTTTTCTTGAGAATTTCCACAGCCTCGTTGTAGTGAATTTTGGGAAACGGCGGAACGACGTTTTCAAGCTTTGAAGTATCCCGTTCAAGCGTTTCCAATTCGGCGCGGCGCTTTTTAAGCACGGTCTGAACGATATGGGAAACGAATTCTTCGGCTAATTGCATGTCATCCTGTAAATCAAAAAAAGCCACTTCCGGCTCAATCATCCAGAATTCGGTTAAATGACGCCGGGTCTTGGACTTTTCGGCGCGGAACGTTGGTCCAAAACAATAAACGCGCCCGAAAGACATGCAGGCTGCTTCCGCGTATAACTGCCCGCTTTGTGTGAGATATGCCGGGCTGCCGAAATAATCGGTCTGGAAAAGAGTTGTCGTTCCCTCCGCGGCGTTGGGCGTAAAAATAGGCGAATCGATTAACACAAAATCGCGGTCATTAAAAAAATCTCTGGCTGCCCTTATTACCTCGTGCCTTACGTTAAGAATGGCATGCTGACGCTTTGAACGAATCCACAAATGCCGGTGATCCATCAAAAAGTCAATCCCGTGCTCCTTTGGAGTTATGGGGTAATCCTGCGCAATCTGAACGATCTCTATTTCTTTGACGTGCAGTTCATAGCCGATGGGCGCCCGTTTGTCGGCAACCAAAACGCCCGTAACCTTTAATGAACTCTCCTGAGTCAACAGATCTGTTTTTTCAAAGGTGTCTTCGGAAACTTCGCTTTTTACCACCACGCACTGGATAATCGCAGATCCGTCCCTGACCAATAAAAACCGTACCTTACCGCTAAAACGTTTATTGTACAGCCATCCCTGAATGGTGACTTCCTGATTTTCATGTTTAGGTGATTCACTAATGCGGATTATTTCTGCCATTAATTCCTTCCTTCCTTTTATTACGCCAACCCGAAACCTATCATTTCTTGTCAAGCCATATTTTCTTAAAAAATAAATATAAGCAAGGTATTAAATCTAAGCAAGACAAGTGTCCCGTCCCATAAAGATTTTCGGAAAGACGTTGCGGGCGACCTCTCCTGTTCAGCGCTTTTTTTGTTAAAATTTTTTGATTAGTCAGCGGATAACTCAGTCCTGAATGAGAAAACCTCAAGTAACGCTTTAAAATATCCGATTAAAGCGGGAAACAATAAAGCTGTGTTTATTCCGGTTCAGGCGCTCAGATTAAAGAACCCTGCGGAATGTTTTTATTCAAATTTCCGAACAGATCGATCGGGAATCGGATAAAAAGTGATTTACGCCGAAATTGTTAAGCAGACAGAAACAGAGCCTTCCCTGACTTTTTTCCGTTTAATCCTTTGATCATTTAACAACGGTCTGTCGCAGCCGCTTCCCGCTTATGTTATCGTAAAAGAAGCTCCAAACCAAAAATTCTTTTTAAAGGCAATGTCAGTTTAGTTTGCGCTTCCCTTCGATAAATTCTTCAACCATTTTCACGTCGTCTTCGGAGCCGATAAAAAGCGGCACTCTTTGATGAAGTTTTTCGGGAACAATGTCCATAATGCGTCGTTTTCCGTCAATTGCTTTTCCTCCCGCCTGCTCTACGATAAAAGCGAGGGGATTGGCTTCGTAAAGCAGACGCAGCTTTCCGCTTGGCGCTTTAATACTGGGCGGGTAAAGGAAGATGCCTCCGTACAGTAAATTCCGGTGGAAATCGCTCACCAACGATCCGATGTAACGGGAATTCATGGGACGATTGGTATCGCCGTCAACTTGTTTGATGTATTGCACATATTGTTTAATAGGTTCATCCCAGAATTCAAAATAGCTTTCATTGACGCTGTAAATTTTCCCTTTTTTCGGGATGCGAATATTGGGATGCGAAAGGACAAACTCGCCGTAACTGGGATCAAGCGTAAAGCCGTGAACTCCGTTACCGGTTGTGTAAACCAGCATGGTGCTTGATCCGTAAATAACATATCCGGCGCATACCTGCCGCTTACCCGCCTGCAAACAGTCTTCGAGACGTCCGGGGCGCCCGTCGGGAGAAACGCGGTTGTAAATCGAAAAAATCGTTCCCACGCTTACGTTGGCGTCGATGTTGGAAGATCCGTCAAGGGGATCGAAGACCACAACGTACTTTCCCAACGGATATTCTTCCGGGATCGAAATAATATCTTCTTCTTCTTCGGAAGCCATAACACAGGTATGCCCGTTATGATCCAATGCTTTTACCAGGGTTTCGTTTGCAAACACATCGAGCTTTTTTACGACCTCTCCCTGAACGTTAACGTTGCCGGTTTCGCCGAGAATTTCCATCAGCCCCGCCTTGTTGACATGGTACGAAATAAGTTTGGCGGCAAAGGCAATGTCGTTCATTAAATCGGTAAACTTTCCCGTTGCTTCAGGATATTTTCTCTGTTCCTCGATAATGTGTCGGGTTAAAGTAATGATTTGACCGCTCATAATAACTCCCCATAAAAATTTTTAATACTCCTATTAGCGAATTTTAAATAAATTAATGTAATATTCTCTTTTGAGTCTTTGTTAGCATGTTTTACAAAATTTAAGGCTTTGGTTTTAATGACAATATCCGGTCTGAATTTTAGAAAATATGATGTTCTCATAACCTCAAACTATATTATGGACAAAAACAGACACTTTAAGATAAAAACAATTTAAGAAAAAAAATAGAAAGATTAAATGATTTTTTAAACTTTTTTTGATTGATTTCCGGGAGGTTAATATTTGGAAATGAATTTCACCTGAATTGCCCAGATTTCAGACGGTTGGGATTATTGTCCTGACTTTGGCGTTTTCTTGTTTATTTTTGTTCTTTTCATCCGAATGCCGCCGTTTTTAACAAACCGTGGCTTTGCGTTAGGATTAATTCAGGTATCCTAAAAAACAGCCGTCCGCCGGGACGGCTGTTTTTAAAATTTTAACGAGGCTGCTTATCTAAAAGGAATTCGAAACTCCGCTCAGTCTTTTTTCAGCGGTCTTTTTTTCGGGGTCGCAAATTCAACCATAATTCTTTTAACAAAGGCTGCAATTCCTTTTTCCACCTGGCATAACCGTTCTGATTTAAATGCAAGCCGTCTTCGATAAAAAGATTTTCATCGGGTTTGCCTTCGGCGTTAAGTAAAGGCGTTGCCAAATCCGCGTAATACAACTTCTTATGCTTTTCATTGTATTTTTTGATTAACTGATTTACTTCATGCATTTTGTCCCAGAATTTCCAACGGCTGACGCTTGGTTTAATCGGAATATAAATGAATTTAACATTTGTGAAATCGTTCAAAATTTTCTTTATCAATGCTTGATAATCGTTAAATACCTGTTTAACGGATTTTCCGGCGGCAATGTCGTTATCGCCCGCGTAAAACACGATTATTGCCGGATTGTACTTTTTAATAACCTCGTTGTAATAGTAAAGAACATCGGAAATATGCGCTCCTCCGAAACCGCGATTAATCACCGGGTATTCGGGAAAATCATCGTGGGTGCGCCACATCCGGATACTCGAACTTCCAACGAATAAAACAGCTTCGGACGGAAAGCTGTTCTTTTTATCATATTGAACGAAAGAGTTTATTTCCTTCTCAAACCGCAGCGGATCCGGATTTGCCGCGGGTTGGGAAAAGGATTTAGAGATCACTAAAAAAACAAAAGCAATTAACCAAAACAACATTAGTTTGCGCATCTGGTTTTCCTCCTGAGTTCTAATTTTTTGTGGTTTATTTCAGTAAGATTAATTTATTTACCACGCGCCGCTTTGACGTTGTTAAGGCGCAGAAGTAAAGTCCGCTGCTCAGACCGTCCAGTTTTAAGATGAGCTGATGTTTACCTTTGGCTTTTTTCCCTTTAAAAACGCGCTTTATTAATTTCCCCTTTGTATCATAAAGATTAATGCTTAAACGCGTGCTCGTCGGCAGAGAAAAAACGAGTTTTGTTTGATTGTTAAAAGGATTGGGATAATTTTTAAGAAGAATTGACCGCGCGGGCGGTATGTTTTTCGCCTCTCTTTGAATACCGACTACGCTGGTGGTATCGAAGGTTACTAAACGAACGGCGTCCGCCACAACGTAAGTGCCTTTGGTTGCGGCGTCGGAAATAATCACTTGTTCATCCGGGCTGCCGCTAAACGGGAAAGTTCCCAATAACACCCAGTCGGAACCGTTTGTTGTCTGATTGACCCGCACGGTATCCGTTCCGCCGTAATGTTTGATGTAAATCGGTGTATCGCTGCAACGATTACTGGCTGCGACCCACCAGCCGTAAACCTCGTATTTGCCCGCATGAGGAAGTTCAGGCGAATAGACAGCCTGAGCCGAGCCGTCGCCTTTTGCGTGCAGCATGGAGGCGGACGAACCGTAAGAACCGGGGTTGGAAGTGGGAAACCATCCGCCGCCGGTCAGATTGCACTGTGCGTCGTCTGTATCGATGATTTTTTCGAAAATAGGTTTTCGCGGCAAGCCCAATGAATCTTTGTGAATCACGGCAAAAATTGTCGGAACCGCCCGCTGTTCGGATGGAGAATTAATGTATTTACCCGGAACAGCCATTTGGGTGGAGCCGCCGCCGTCCAGATTCATGGCTTCCACACAGCCCAAATCCAAAAGAATCTGCGCCATTTCAGGTAAACCGAGACCTTCGCTGATTGATTGTCGTCCGTCAGCCACGAACAAAATGACATGATTATCCGCCGTGTAGCCGACAGCCGTTCTCGGGTCGCGATTATCGTAACCGACTCCGGAGCCCCACATAATTTCTTCATTATAGGTAATATTAATCTTTCCGTCTTTAATCAGCGTCGGAGCGCCGCCGATTCCCACCAAAACTTCGGAAAAAGGATTGCCGTCTGATTTTTGCGGCGCGGATTTCGGTTGAGGGTCGTTGTAAACATAGGGCAAGGGCGCGGAAAAACGATACAAACCCATGGGACTTCCGTCAAAATGATAAATCCAGTTTACGGACAGATTTCCCAGGGTATCCTGACTGAATAAACTGCGAATAACCGGATAGCTTTTACCGTTTCGGGTTACCGATTGAATATTAATGGCTTTAATTTGGGAAGGGTAGATTACGGACGAATACGAAGTCGTTCCTCCGAAAAAACCGCCGTTCACGGCGGCGTAAGCTCCGACGTCGGCGCAAAAATCGGGCGCGGTTTTAACGGCTCTGGAAATATAAGGACGAACGGCAATATCTGGCTGATTGAGATCCACATCAATGTAAAATGCTTGCAGCCTGGGATTACTCCGCTCTCCCTTGAATAAACGAACGCCCTGCGGAAGATTGTAATCGTTTAATTCAACCCACTGTAAATCATCCGCTATTAAAACGGAAGAAAACAGTAAAAACGCCACTAATATTATCATCTTACGCATGACGCGCTCTCCTCAATCTCTTTAAAAATACGGCATATCAATCAACATTTTATTGCCGCGCCGGAATAATCATCCGGTCTTTTCAAAAGATTTTAAAGCGGTTTTTGATAAAACTTAAATTTTTGCTTTAAATTTACGTAAAGCTTCCTTATTCGTTAATATTTTTAAAGTTAAGAATATAAAACGCCTCTCATTTGCAAAGTATTCAATTTTTTTCTTCTCGAATCGCACGCCGGACAAGAGCCCGAAGCGCACAGCAGATTCCTGAAATAATGTTTAAAATAATACATTCCGTGATTCATAAGCAAGGAAACGGAAAAATAGTAGGCAAAAAGGGAATGGCGGCGCCGGGTTTTAACCAATCCCCTTTCAAGAAGAAATTTTTCAAGGTTGACAAAAGATTTTGCGCAGCCGGGGATTTCCCGTAATTTTTGTTCTCCTTTAACTGAAACTCCGACGGGCAAAACGCGCAGATAATCCCAGGGAAAAATATCAATCCACGGCGTTTTTGCCTTAATTTCCAGATAATGACCAAAGCTCAACGCGTCAAAATGCACGTTCAGCATTAAAATATGGCTGTTGCTTTTTCCGGCTAAAAAATCAAGAACGCTTCCCTCTCCCAACGGACTGTCGGGAGCGTTATCGGAATCGATGAATTCGTTGACTTTGCCCCAAAGCGCAAAAGAATGAGTGGGCGAAGAAGTTCGAACCACATTTGGCATTCGCCGAAACACCTCGGATACGGCGCCGACTTTAGAAGGAGTTTTTGCGGGATCGAAAATTTCATAATCTCCTTCGGAGCGCTTGAAACAGTAAGTAAATGCAGGCATGATAATCGAACCTTCGCCGGAAACCAGACCTTCGAGGCATTCGATCATCTCTTCGATTGTAAGCCCCGGAAAGGCGGCGCGAATTTTGCGAAAAGAAGAATGCACCATCACATGGTGTCCGGGTTCGATCCCGCAAGATTTAAGGAAATCTTTTAATTGCAGCGTAATGTTTTTCATTAAAGTAAAATAATCCCGATAAGTTACCGCGCATTAAAATTTTTACCGATTTTCCGATTCCGGCTTAATCCTGTTAAAAGGATCGAGCGCAGCGTTCAGCAAAAAAGCGAACACAGCCCGCGTCATGGGTTCGTTCGGATAAAACAATTCATTCTTAAAATCAACCCAGTGTTCAGCCCAGCCTTTACTTACAAAATAATCAACCGCCAGATCCTGCACATCTTTAAAAAAGACGGGCTCGCCGTTGTTTACGGGCGAAGGTTTTCCGAGAGCCTGCCAGAGAATACGTACGGCTTCGATTCGGGTTAAAGGAGCGTTTCCCAGCTCTTCCCAATCAATATCTATTCGATTAATAAATGTTTGGTCGATCGATCGCAAGGCGGATATCATCTCATGGCAGTAAACGGGATTATCCGGGTAGATGTAAAATTCATTCGCCCAGTCTTTCGCCTTGCCCTCGCCTTTCAGCAATCCGCACAAGGCTATCCGTTGCAGCGCTTTAAACGCCCAGTGCTCGGGAGTTATGTCGGTAAAGGGCATTAACCACATTCCCGCCTCAATTAACGTCTGCTGCAATTCACGAATCGAAATATGACGGGGATTCCGATTTTGTTTAACAGCCAACGCTGCCGCTGCGCCGGCTGCCTGTCCTATTTGCATTACCACCGGCTGAAGACGCGAGCAGCCGTTGACCATGTGCGTGACCGAGATACTTTTTTCCGCTACAATCAATCCGTCCGCGTCTTGGGGTATTAAACACCCGTAAGGCACATTAAAGGCGGGAACCGGAAGGTAGGTTTCTTCTTCGGGCAAATCCGCCTTTCCGTGATGGTGATCCAGCGGATAGTTTCCCACCGCAATACCCTGCCGATACAAGGGACGCGACGGATCGGCATACGGATCGACAATATCCTGTAATTTAAGAGTAACAACGCCTTTTACTCTTCTGCTTTCCCGGATATAAGGAATAAGCGCCAGACCGTCGTCTGTGGGAAATTCATCCTTAGCCGGACCGAGGTTTCGGAAGCCTAATTCGGTTTGTAAAAAGTAAACAAATCTGCGGGTTACCTCTTTTGCCTTTTCAATTTCGGCTGCGCGTTCGCTTCGGCTTAATACCGCCAAATCACAATAATAATCGTTGCCCTCTATGGGCCAGTTAATCATGTATTTATTGTTGGGCAGCCGCCCGTAATTAATCATTGCCTGTTTATCGACAAGCCCTTTTTCGCCGCCTTTTGCCCAGTCTTTGCAGCAGCCGCGGAACTCTTCGGGATCGTAGTTGTCGGGTTTGGGAATCGTGGCATCCGCTCCGCTTCCGAAGTCTTCTAAAACAGCGACGTAGGTAAGATCCTGAACATAGTTATCCGCTTTTGAAGGCGTTCCCGGTTCTCCCGTTTCGGAAAACGCTTCGCGCCCGTTTCGGAATTCGCATCCTGCCAGGGCTAAAACATCGCCGTACTCGGTAGCGTCGATGGTGACTTTGGCGCGGATTTCGAGTTGTTCGTTCCCGTCATTTTTAAATTTCACTCCCAGAACTTTTTTGTCTTTACTGATGACTTCAATCGGATAAAAACCCGTTTTCAAATCGATATTTCCGGCTTCTTTCAACATTTCTCTTAAAATTTTTTCGCCGACCTTCGGTTCAAATTGCACATTACTAACCCAGCCCGTTTCCACCGCTTCAGGACCGCCGTAATACGCGTAGAGCTTTTCTCTGAATTCTCCCCACAATCCCGAGGGTAACTTGTGGTTCCCGTCAATCGCGGAAACCCCGGCTGCAGTCAGCATTCCGCCCACCCAATCCGTTTCCTCAACAAGAACCACGTTCGCTCCCATACGCGCCGCCTGAATTGCGGCGCAAACACCGCTGGCGCTCGCTCCGACAATCAAAACATCAGATCGTATCTCCATTCTCTTTCTCCTGTAAGTTTTTAAAAAATCATCCTTTTTAGCGACTTAACGGATGTCACCGAAAACTCACATTTTTTGTTTTTTTAAAAATTCAGGAATGTATTCCAGTAACATCTCGGGTTCATAAGGTTTCTCTATCAAATCGATTGTTCCCAGAGATTCAATGGTTTGCTTTATTTTCGGATCAATATAACCGCTTGTCATTAACAATTTTACGTTCGGGTCTATGCGCTTCATAAATCGCGCCACGTAAGATCCGTCTTTTTCGGGCAGATCGTAATCAAGAATTACCAGATCCACCGAATTCGGGTTCCGTTTGAAAAATTGAATTGCTTCTTCTCCGGAATAGGTCTGCGTAACCCGGTAACCGTGACGCTTCAGAATATAACTCAGCATTTTACTGAGCAAGGTATCGTCTTCAACCAGCAAAATATGCGCATTGCCTTCGGGAATTTTTCGTTTGACGTCTTTTGGTTTTTTGGGCTGTTCGGGAACCTCTTCGCACGCCGGTAAAAACAGATGAAAGGCGGTTCCCTGATCAGGCTGGCTTTCCACCTCAATAAATCCGTCAAGGCTTCTCAAAACGCCGAAAACCACCGCTAACCCGAGTCCCGTTCCGCCTTCTTTTGTGGTGTAAAAGGGATCAAAGATAAATTTTTTGGTTTCTTCGTCCATTCCGATGCCGTCGTCGATAATCTGAAGATGAACGAATCGCTTTACCTTTGTTTCGTCAACGGTAAACGGAACCTCGTTTACAAATTTTGTCTGGGTGATTATTTTGACCTTTCCGTGATTTTTGTGCGCCATGATGGCGTCGATGGCGTTCAGGCATAAATTCAGAATAACCTGATGAATTTGCACGCGATCCGAGCGGATCCAGGGTTTTTCCGCTTTAAACTCCAGTTCAAAATAAATGCTGCTGGGTGTGGTTTGACGCAACAGGATAACAATATGTTCAATCTCTTCATTCAAATTAAGGACTACAAGATGCGGCTCCTTTTTGCGGGCAAAGGTCAATAAATTCTGAACCAGATTTTTTCCGCGGTCAATAGCCTGCTTGATCATTTCCAAAGGAAACAGGGATTCCGGTTGATTTCCGATGATTTCTTTGAGCAGCGAATAGTTCCCCAATAAGATTCCCAAAATGTTGTTAAAATCGTGAGCAATGCCACCGGCAAGATTTCCCAAAGACTTCATTCGCTCGGCGTGGCGCAGATTTTCTTCCAGCGTTCGACGTTCGGTAATATCGCGGGCAATACCGTAAACTCCCCGCAGCGCTCCCCGCTCGATTAACGGCAGGCTGATAATTTCCACTATTCGATTGTCGTTTTTCCCCTTAAGCCGGATTTCGTAAGGCGGAGGCGACTCGCCCTGCAGACAGTGGCGGAACTTATCCTGAAACAGCTCTCTCTCTTCCTCCTCTACCAGTTCGCTAAAGGATTTTCCCATCCAGGCGTCAATTTCGAGTCCCGTTATTATTTTAAAGGCGGGATTTAAGGCGGTAATCTTTCCCGTTTTGTCCAGAATAAAAATCAAATCCGGAGCTATGTTAAAGAGCGTCCTGTAGCGGCGTTCGCTGTCGGCAAGCGAAAGCTCGGTGTATTTACGCTTCAGGGAACTTACAAAAATACTTGAGATAATTTTAAGTAGATTGATGTCTTCATCAGCCCAGAACTTGGGCAGCCGCACTGAATCGAATCCGATAAAACCGGTTAGCACTTCGCCTTCAAGCATGGGTACAACGATGAGCGATTGGATATCCTGGGCGTCCAGAATTTCTTTTTCGGTGGACGCCTCCGGCGGCATGGCGCTGACTTGCGGAATGTGAATGATTTCGTGTTTCAACAGTTTCTTCATCCACCAGGGCACTGTTTTGGAAGGAATTCCCTGAAGATTGTGAATCTGCGGTTCGATTCCTTCCGCGCACCATTCGTGCGTGTTGTCCATGATTTGTAAATTTTCTCTGAACAAAAAGACGTAACTTCTATCCACCTGCGCATACTCGCCCACAATCTGCAAGGTTTGATTAATGCACTCGTCCAATTTATAGGAAGGGCTTTGAGCGAACATGGAAGAGATGCGCGCGATGATGTCTTCCAAATGCCCGTGCTTTTCCTTGGCGATTGATTTGCTGCTCAGGCGCGGCAGATCGATGCCTATTCCGGCAATGCCCATGCTTTCGCCTTTTTTGTTGAGTAAAATCTTATTATTCCAAATCATTTCGATCCAGCTTCCGTCCCTGGTATTAATGGCTACCTGAATTGTAGCGGGAATTTTTTGATTGCCCGTTAATTCTTCATACTGCTTTGACATTTCCTTTCCCATTGTTCCGGGGATGAGCTTTTTAAATGCGTTCTGACCTATTAATTCGGCTTGAGAATACCCGGTAATCTGGGCAAAAATACTGTTACAATAGCGGATGTTTCCTTTACGATCCATTAAAATGCTGGCGAATCCGAGACCTCCCAGAACGCTTCGCAGCTTCGGTAAAAATAATTGGTTCTGCGGACTATAAATCTCCGGCACGTTGCAAAACAAAAGGGCTGAAAGAGCTTCGCCCTCATCCGGTAAAGTTATTAAAGATGCGAAAAGTGTGATTCCTTCAAAGGAGAGCATATCTTCAAAAATTAAGTTGAAATCCGTTTGAACGGACGCTTTCGCAGCCTGAAAAAAGGACAAATCAATGGGAAGAATATTATTCAGATATTTTTCTTTCAGTGAATTTTCCTGCTCGCCGAGAATTTCTTCCGCTTTCCGGTTATTCGTTACGATTTTACCGGACCGGCTATCGATCAGTAAAGCGCCGATTGTTTCCTGTTCCAAAAAAAAATTTTTCATTTTTCTCACCGATATTTTTTTCATTAAAAGTTATGTTTTAAAATAGCTTCATAGAAAATTTAAAGCAAATTTAGTGCCCTGAAAACCGAATGTAATCTTCACAAAAAATTAAACATTGCCCCTTTAAATTTGGAATTTGACAGGATTTGGATTATTTTTCGTTTATGATAGTAGAATTATCTTAAATACATTTGAATTATTTAAATAACTCGGTTTAAAAAAGTAAAAAATCTATCGATAATAAATAAATATTCATTCAAATATCGTTGAGACTATGGAAATCAAAACAATACTTGATAATTTTGTCGATGCAATAATTATCATTGATGAAAAGGGTATGATTAATTACATGAATCCTGCCGCCGAAAGAATTACCGGGCAGAGACATGAGCAAGCCAAAGGAAATTATTTTAAGATTGTTTTTAACATTAATGACGACGCCTACTGCAAAAAAATTGAAGACTTACTTCAAGGATTACGGCAGGAAGAAAAATCCGCAAAACTTACCTCCCCCGCTTTGTTGACTTCAACAGGCAAAAAAGAGATACCAATAATCAGCAATTTTTCTTTGATCAAAGACAAACAAAACAAAAATATCGGCGGGATATTAATATTTCAGGATTATACACAGGAATGGATGACCGAGCAGTTATTGAAAGAAAGTAAAGAACGCTATCGGAAATTAGTTGAATCCACAACGGATGCTATTATTGTTTACCGACCCGGAAAAATTGTTTTCGCCAATCCTGCGGCAGCCGGACTCATCGGAGCAAATAGCGTCCATGAACTCATCGGCAAAAGTATATTGAATTTTGTGCATCCTGATTACAAAAATGAGCTTCAGGAGCATATAAGCAATATACTCGAAAACGGAAAAACAGCGCCTTTTATCGAAGAGAAATTCATTAAATTGGACGGGACACTGGTAGATGTGGAGGTGGTTGCGACAAGAATTATTTATGAAAACAAACCGGCATTGCAGATAGTTGTGCGTGACATTACCGACCGTAAGCAGGCGGAAATGGCATTACACCGTTCCGAAAATCTATTCCGCTCCGTATGGGAAAACAGCTTTGACGGCATGCGCTTATGTGATGAAAACGGCACCATCATTATGGTAAACGACGCCTTTTGTCGTCTGACCGGCAAAAAAAGGCATGAACTCGAAGGAGAACCAATGTCGGTCATTTATTACGAATCCGAACAAAAACACGTGCTCGAGCAACATATAAAGCGTTTCAAATCAAAAACAATAAAAAGATATCTCTTACGGAAAATGAGACTGTTCGATAATCGGGAAGTCTGGTTCGAACTCTCGAATTCTTTTATTTATGCGGGTGAATACTTACTATTGCTTAGCATTTTCCGGGACATCACCGAGCGCAAAAAAGTGGAAGAAGCATTAGCCGAAAGTGAGAAGAGGTATCGAACCATAGTTGAAACATCGCACGACGGTATTTTAATAGTTGACGAGAATTACAAATTCGTCTATGTAAACGACCAATTCTGCAAAATCGTCGGGTATTCCGAGAAAGAACTGATAGGACGCGATTTTCGTAAGTTTTTAGCCGAAGAGAGTAAGGATATTGTGGCTGAACGATATAAACGCAGACAAAGAGGAGAAGAAGTTCCTCCAAAATACGAATTCTATATTATCAGAAAAGACGGACAAAAAAGAATAGTTGAAATCAGTTCAACGGTGATTAAAGATTCAAGAGGGAAAATACAGACAATATCCCAAATAAAAGATATTACCGACAGAAAACAGGCGGAGAAGGATCTGCGGGAGAGTGAAGAAAAGTATCGCAACCTGATTGAGCAATCGAACGATGCTATTTTTCTGTTATTTAACGGCAAGTACGAATTGATTAATCGTAAATTTCAGGAAATGTTCGGAGTTACCCAGGAAGAAACATTGCGACCGGATTTTAATTTTTTACAGTTAGTAGCGCCCAAGAGTAAACAGATGGTTCAGGAAAGAATGCGGTATATTGCATCCGGGGAATCGGTAGAACCCAATTATCAATTCACGGCAATAACCCGTGACGGTAAAGAAATTGAAGTTGAAGCGTCTGTTTCTCACATCAAATACAAAGGCGGAATTGCCACTCAGGGCATTCTTCGTGACATCACGGAACGGAAGCAATTACAGGATGAATTACTTCAGGCGCAAAAAATGGAATCAATCGGTAAACTGGCAGCCGGCATAGCCCATGATTTCAATAATTTGCTGACGGTAATTAACGGCTATTCCAATCTGTTGATTTTAGATCCGTCGCTCCCCGACGGGTTAAAAAAGAAGGTTGAACAGATTCATAAAGCCGGTCAACAGGCAGCCGGTTTGACTAACCAACTACTGGCTTTTAGCCGCAAACAAGTAATTCACCCCAAGGTTGTGGATTTAAACCAACTCATAATTAATATGGAAAAAATGTTACGCCGCGTTATTAGTGAGAATATTGAGTTGATTGTAAAAACAACCCCTTTTCCTATTCCTATTACAATTGATCCTGCGCAGTTGGATCAGGTGCTCCTCAATCTGGCGGTGAATGCCCGCGATGCAATGCCTGACGGAGGGAGGCTGTTTATAGAAACTTCGAAAGTGCATTTTGATTATTCCCGTTCCAAAAGACACCCGTTTGTACAAAAAGGACAATATGCCCGGTTGATAGTTAGTGATACCGGCGTCGGAATGGATAAAGAGACACAGGCGCACATTTTTGAGCCGTTCTTTACTACCAAAGGCGTCGGGCACGGAACCGGTTTAGGACTTTCCACTGTTTACGGCATCGTTAAACAAAATAACGGTTTCATTTTAGTAAACAGTAAACCCGGGAAGGGTACAACATTCAGGCTATACTTCCCTGTTGCTTCGGATGATATTGAAGCTATGGATCATACAACGCAAGTCAGGAAAAATAATAGTCTTATTGGCACGGAAACTATCCTTTTGGTAGAGGATGAAGATGCTGTTCGCAAATTCATTTCGGATTTATTAACCGAATACGGATATCACATTTTATCAGCTAGTTCACCGGATGAGGGTTTAGAAATTTTTAGACAAAAGAAGAATCAGATTGACTTACTCATTTCCGATATTATTATGCCCGGAATGAACGGGAAGGAGTTATTCGAAAAATTGTCAAAATTCAAACCGGATTTAAAGGTCTTGTATATTTCGGGTTATGCCGCCGATATCATTTCTAAGCTCAGTATAATGAACGGACATGTCAAATTCATTCAAAAGCCAATTAAAATGAACGAATTTTTGAAAGTCCTGCGGGACATTTTAGATGTGAAAAATCAATAAATCAATAGTTACCCCAACAAAACCGCAAAAAGATATCATTCAGGACGCAGACACTACTATTTTAATATCAAACCATCTTGTTTATTAATATGAACTTCAGGGAATTAAAGCGTTCAGTAATTCCGGTCGCCATTTATTTTGAACCGGATCATAAGCGCCAAAACCAGAACAAAATTCCCAGTACGCCCAGCTAAAACCGTGTTTTTCCGCTTCACGGGCGACAAAATAAGTCCAGCGAACGCGGGAGTCCATATCCGCTTTGCTGTAAGCGCCGAACTCTCCCATGAAAATCGGTCGATTATGAGCGACGCTCCAGTTTTTCACCCGATCAAAATCATTTTGGATTGCCTTTTTTTCGGAGGCGGTTCCGTTCCAGGTTGTGCCCAGCCAGGCGTCGCTTCCCTGCACCCATCCAGCGCCCTGGTGTGTAAAATGAAAAGGCTGATAATAATGAAACGTCACGATAAGCCGCGGATCGTCCGGAAGCTGCAATTTTTCGATGGCGTCGATTCCGCCCCAATTGGCTGTAGCGACAATCACTATTCGTTCAGGATTGCTCTCGCGGATTATTTCCAGCGCCTCTTTAAGATATTCGTTCCACAAATCCGGAGTCAATTGATCGTGAGGTTCGTTTAAAATTTCAAACAGCAAATATTGCGTTTGATTTTTGTAATGTTCGGCAATTTGTTTCCACAAAGCTAAAAAACGCTTTTTATGGGCTGCGGGATTTACAAAGATTTCTTCGTAGTGATGGATATTTACAATGGCTATTAAGTCGTTAGATCGCGCCTGAGCCACCGCCCAGTCCACTCTGGACATAAACGCCCAGTCGATTGTGTAAGGCGAATCGGATTGGGCGTGCGCCGACCAGCGAACCGGAATACGAACTGCGGAAAATCCGGCGGCTTTTATTATGTTAAAATATTCCGCTTTGAGAACAACTCCCCAATCTCCTTCGTTGGGCGCTTCCAGGGCGTTGCCAAGATTAATACCCCGGTTCAGGCGTTTGTTCATTTCATACGCGTCGATCCACTCCTCTTCTTTGTCCTGAGGTTTATCTCCAGTCGAGTTGGAGCAAGATAAAAAGAAGATAAAGAACATGAGTAGAAGCAATCGGATTGTGTGTCGGAAAAAATATTTGTTCATTATCCTTCATCCTTAATCAAAAGCATAAATATCCCGAAAACAATCATTATGCCGCCCCACCAGAGGTTGGGATAGGTATTTGATAAAACGGTGTGCGCCGATTCCGGATTAAAATAAAGGTAGATCCCGGTAAGAAATACCAGACCGCCGACGACAATCAGCATTAATCCGACAAAGAACCATATCGGTTTCATGGCTTTATTTTCAGTCATTTTCACACTCCTCTCTTACCAGAAATAAACATTCAGGAAAATCAAAATAATCAAAGAAAGCACAGCCCAGAATTCGGGTTTTTTCAATAACGGTACGGGCTTGCCAACAGTCTCTTCCGTTAAACCCTTAACCAGCCCCACAAGTTCTTTTTCGTCCTTTTTGCGGGTAAAAAAACTGACAATAATCGTAACAAGAAAGGTAATCAGCCACGCCCACCAGGCTCTCCAGAAGTTAGCAGCCATGTCGCTGGCAACGTCGGACAGGGTAATTAAGGTTTTGGGAATCCAGTCGAATTTCACGGCAATAAAAAGTGAGAACGAAGTAACCATTCCCGTAAGCAATCCCCAGAAGGCGCCGTTGGGAGTAATCCACCACACAAACATCCCCAGAAGCATGGTTGCAAAAAGCGGCGCGTTTACCCATGAAAAGATCGCCTGCATGTAATCCATGATTGTGGGCATACTCTTTGCCCAGTAAGCCGTTCCGACGCTTAGAATGATACCGGCGACCGTAGCCACGCGTCCCATCCAAAGCAGGTGGTCGTCCGAGGCTTTTTTGTTAATGACCGAGTGGTAAATATCATAGGTCCACACGGTGTTAAAGGCGCTTATGTTGCCCGCCTGTCCAGCCATGAAACCCGCCAGCAGAGCCGTAACGCCAAGCCCGATTAAGCCCGTCGGATAATAACGCGCTATTAAAAGGGGTAAAGCCGAGTCGTAATTGATTTTGCCTCCGTCCGTCAGTAAACGGAATCCGCTGCCGGGATCGTGCGCGAGAATGTAGGCAATAAGTCCGCCCAGCACCACGATGAACGGTAAGATCATTTTAAAGAAGGAAGCCAGAATCGGCGTCATTCGGGCGCTGCGCAAATCTTTTGCCGAAAAGGCGCGCTGAACCACAAGAAAATCCGTGGTCCAATATCCGAACGAGAGCACAAATCCAAGACCAAGCACTATTCCTCCCCAGGTGACCATCATTCCGTTTTGCGAGGGATCAGCCGAGGTTGACCACAGGGTGGCAAACGATTCTGGAATTCTGCTCAAAATTTCCTGAACGCTGCCGATCTCAATAATACCCATAATCGAAACGAGAAACAAACCGAACCAGATCAGAAAGAACTGAATGATTTCGGTGAAAATAGCGGACATCAAGCCGCTCAGTGTCACGTAAACGGCAACCGTCAAGGCGGAAGCCCACATGCTGGCGTCCCAGTTCCAGCCGAGAAAGGTGTGGAGCACCAGAGCCATGGCGTACAAATTGATTCCGGAGACCAACAAGGTCATAAAGGCAAAAGAAACGGCATTGAGCACGCGGGTTTTTTCATCAAAACGTAATTTTAGATATCCGGGCACCGATTTAATTCGCGCGCTGTAATAAAATGGCATCATATAAATACCGAGGAACAGCATGGCGGGAATGGCGCCGATCCAGTAAAAATGAGCCACATACATTCCGTATTTGAATGTATTTCCGGTCATTCCCATTAATTCCAAAGCGCCAAGATTGGCGGAAAGAAAGGCTAAACCGGCAACCCATGAATTATTCTTTCGTCCCGCCAGAAAAAAATCTTCCTGACTTTTAGTGTAGCGTTTAAGGTAAAATCCGATTCCCAGCACAAAAACAAAATAAAGGGCGATTATCAACCAATCCACTAAGGTTAAGCCAATGTTTCCCATTTCAGCAAAATTCCTCCTAATGTAACTGAATACCAAAGAAAAGATGCTATTAAATCATGCCGACTAAAAATTGAATTCAAATAATACCAAACGGATTCATGGCAATGTTTCCGTCGATTCATTATTAAAATTTTGTGATTTCAAAGCAGGCGCCCTCAAAATTTTCGTCGCACATTAAAATAAATTATAATGGATTTCGTTATTTAATTCAAATTTTTAGTCAGGTTCTGAATTCTGCGTACTTTCCCTTATGACCGAAAACCGGCGGAATAACCTGAACGGATGTTAAAATCAATCCTTAAATTCTATTCCGTCTGACCCCGGACAGGGGAAATATTCTTTCCGATGAAGATCGTTTTAGCCGCCGTGAGTTTGATTCATGGTCAATCATAAAACTTGATCTGTTTGTGCAAAAAAAAAGAGAGACCGTCGGTTCGGACGATCTCTCTTTCAGGGAAGCAAGGGATGTGCTTCGGAGGATTTAAATCTTTTCATGGGAAGAAGTTAATGTTTACCGTTTTTGCGCTACCTCTTTACCTTCTTCCGTAGCATGCTGTGCGATCCAGTATTCTTTGATCATGATGTTCCCCTGTCGTTTCAGGGACTGATTGTCTTCCAACGACAAATACTCTTGCAGGTAGGACAGAGATTTTTGGGTATTAATTTTGTACAGAGTGACCATAGCGAGACGTCGGACGCTGGGATTTTTGTCAAAACCAAAAATTCGGGCAATGGTCCATACCGCATCATCCACGTTGACCTTATCCGCATATTTAATGATGTGTTGCATTGCCGATTGCTGAAGCTTGGGATTATCGGATTTGACTGCTTTGACCAGATTAATGCTGAATGCTTCCCAATCGACTTTGTTGTTCTGAGCTTGTGCCAATGATGCTAAACAAAAAACGGCGCTCAAAACCACTACGGCGAGTAATTTGGAATACTTCATGATGATCTCCTTTTGATTGTTACGGGTTCGGCATTAACTACTTCAAAAGGAGTGCCAAAAAATATTATGATGTCATAACTTGTTGAAATATTAAGAATTAAGCTATTACGCGGGGAAGGCTTCGATCTGATAAAAAAACCACTATTTTTTCGCTAATTTTTGCGAAAATATTTTTTTGTTGTTTTTTAAGAATTTAGATTCGCTAATTTTTTTGGATTTTGAATGCCAAGCTTTGCTATTTTGTAACGAATGGTTTGTTCCGAAATTTTCAGACAGCGGGCGGCTTTGGATTGGTTCCAGTCATTCTGTTCAAGAGACGCCGTGATTATTCGCTTCTCAAATTGATTCACGCGTTCCTCCAAAGAACCGGTCTCGATGATTTCAAAAGGTTCTTGCGGGTTTTTTAATTCTTTTCTGAATTCTTCGGGTAAAACTTTTGCGGTAATAACTTCCGCACTATTTGGCGCCAAAGTTACCAGTCGCTCGACCACATTCTCCAGTTCACGTATATTCCCGTTCCAGGTTCGCCTGATAAGAAAGTCAAGTACCGTTTCATCAAAAGAGGCTGTTTTTTTATTCTGCAGTTTTGCAAATTTTAAAAGAAAATGATTAGCCAATAAAGGAATATCTTCTCTCCTTTCATTCAGAGAGGGAACTTCGATCGGAAAAACATTCAAACGGTAAAAAAGATCTTCACGAAATTTGTTTTTTTCGACCAATTCCTTTAAGGGAACGCTTGTGGCGGAGATAATTCGTACGTCCGTTTTTTTTATTTCGTTGCTTCCCAAAGGGCGATACTCCCCTTCCTGAAGAAAGCGCAAAAGTTTAACCTGTAATTCCAAAGGCAGGTTACCGATTTCGTCCATAAACATTGTTCCGCCGTTCGCTTCTTCCAGTAAACCCGTACGCTCCGTTGAAGCTCCGGTAAAAGCGCCTTTGACGTGTCCGAACAATTCGCTTTCGATTAAATTAGCGGGAATAGCGCCGCAATCAATAGCAATAAATTTTCGATCGCTGCGATAACTTAAACGGTGAATGGCTTTGACGATTAATTCTTTGCCGGTTCCGCTTCTGCCTTCCAATAAAACGCGGACATCGCAATTGGAAGCGACTTCAATTGATTTAAGCAGAGATACAAATTTGTTGCTCTTTCCCAGCAAACCCAATGATGCGTATTTTTTGATCAGTGATTCCTTTGGCGGAGAATACAGAAAATATTGCTCAAAATGTTTTTGTATGTGATGAAGATAGGGAGCGGAAATCGAAGCCAGATATTGCAGATATGACACATCCGATTTATCGAAGGCATCCTTTTTCTTCTTGTTATAGACGAGAATCGTACCGATATATAATCCTTCGATTTTCAGAGGCACACAAACAGCCGCTTTAATAATAATATTTTTAAACCGGCTGCTTTTAAATCTGGCGTCCTTGTTAATATTATCGCTGATTAATGATCGGTTATGCTTAATAACCCAACCGCTGATCAAATTGTGGAGTAAATACTCGTCCTGCGAGTTTTCAATTTCCTTGTTATGAGTAAAAACAGTCTTCACCGTTTTGCGCGTCTGAGGATTGATCATAATTATTTTGGACGTTTCGGCGTTTACAAGATTTGCGGCGCTGGTGGCTGTAAATTTCAGAACCTTTTCAAAATCCCTTATCTCTCCCAAAATAATAGCCAATTCGATCAATGATTGCATTTTGTAAAGGTCAGGTTTATTTGTTTCAGAGATCGTCATTTTTATTCCGCCCGCTCTATTTTAAATTAAGACTTTCGATTAAAAACATTTTTTAAAATTGAAATATTTGTCCGCTCCGAAAAGGTCTGTAATTGTCATTTCGATGAGCGCAGCAATGAGAAATCATGTTTTTATCGGAGTTATAAGATTCCTCTCTTCGTTCGAAATGACAGAGTACGGTTTTTATGATGAACTCGAATATCAAAGCAAAAACGCCTCCGGTTTCTTTTTTGTCGGATAAAAGGTTGCCGGAAAAAACAGTATCCGTTGAACACTTATTTCAAATCGGCGAAATTTTTGCCGTTATCTTTTGATTGTCAACTTAATAAACGACAAAATTTATCCCGGACCATGATTCTTTATTTTTCGTTAATTTTACAATCGTTGCATCTTTTAAGGACGAACTTTCCGACGTTGAATCGGCTTCTGAATTATAAAACTTGATTATTTCGTGAGTCCCCTTTTCTCCGTGACTTTTTCTGAAGAGAGAATCAATTTGTTCCAACGCAATGATGTACTCGCCCGCGGGAATGTTCGGGAATTTAATCTGTTGTACCTCATCATCGGGCATAAACAAGCGATAGGCAACGATTTTTTTCATATCAGGTTTGTACACCGAAACGACTAAACAGGTATCGGGCGGATAAGACGGACAAGGCACGATTTCCGCTTTCCAGACCACGGACACATTCAGCTCGCCGGTGGCTTCCTGAGTTTCCGGTTGCGGCGAGCAATTGGTAAAAAGCAGCACCATTCCGATTGAAAAAACAAAAAGAAAATAAATACTTTTCATAATAAAATCTCCTCTTATTAAACGACCAGTTAAACACTACTCAACGTAAATTAATTGAGCCAACATTTTATTCGCTTTTTTTGCTTTAAAAAATTCATCATCAGCCTCTTTCCAATAATTCAAAGCCCGGCTTAAATTTTTAATTGCTTCAAGCGTGTCTTTTTTTGAGGCGTACACCATACCTAAATCGTAGTAGAGCTCTGACCAGAGTCTTGCAGTCCATAAACCGCCTTTGCGGATTGACGGTAACGAAGCCATGAAAATCTCGCCTTTTTTTTCAAGAAGCTCCGAATATTTTTGCCTGAAATTTCTGTCATTAAGATTAGCCAGAGACAAAATTATTTTCTTTTGCGCCAGAAGATAGATGGGATTAACAACCGAATTTGTTTTAACCTGTTTATAAAATTCAATGGCGTCGTTGAATCTATTTTCGGACATTGCGAGTTCACCGCGGATATAATTTGTGAAAGAAATTTTGTTGTTTTTAAAATAAGGCGAATAACTTTGTAACGAATCCAGTTTGTGCAACAATAACTCCGCTTTTTCGGACAAACCTTCTCTGGCGAAACTGGCAGCCGCCAAAAAATATTCGATAAAAGGATCGTCGCTTAAATTTACAGCCTGTTCCATTTCTTTGAAGTATTCATCCCCCAAACCGGCGACCAAAGAGATTTCCCCTTTCAAATAATGGAAATAGGCTTCGTCTTCTTTTCGTTTTTGCAGTTTGCTTTCCGAAATTCCGTTATCGCACTCCTCCAACGCCTGTCTTAATTTTCCCTGAAAATAATAAAGAGAGGCTAATTGCGCATGCGTTCGGATTTTTTGAATACCCTTTGCATGACGGGCAACGTAGCTGAAGTAACTCCAGGCAGAATCCGGTTCATCCTTGATCCAGAACGCCTGAGCCATATAACCGTCAATCGCCAGATAGTTCGGGCGCAGATTTTTACTCTGTTTGAAATAATAAAGAGCAGAATCGGCGTTGCCGGCAAGAGCATAAGCATATCCCGCATTATCCAGACAGGCGCCGGCTAAAAACGAATCCAGTTCCACCGCCTTTAAGCTCGATCTTATCGATGTTTTGTAATCTCCCGTAAACATGGACAGGTGTCCCAAAAAGGCATAAGCCAATGCATCCTGAGGATACAATATCAGATATTGTTTGGCATAATAAGCGGCAAGATCATAATCCTCTTCAAATGCCGGACCATAATACAAGATAAGAATTTGAAATTGTTCCCGATCCGATACTTGATTGATCAACGGAAGAATTTTTTTATGATAATAATAAGCTTTTTTATAATTACCGACTTTTTTGTAACTGTAAGAAAGACTGCTTATAGCCATGACAAACGTTGAATCGATCGACAATGCTTTTTCTTTTAAGGCAATGGATTCTTCGTACTTTCCCTGAGCTTCTAACCTTATGCCCTTGGTGTACCATTTCAATGCTTCCAACGATTTTGTAGTTTCTTTTTCCAAAGGAATACTGTTACGGTTGATGAGCTGCAGGGTTTCACCAAGACTGTTACGGATTTTGCCTACCAGTTTGTCCATTCCTTTTAAGACGTCTTCGATTTTCCGGCATTCGACACGAAGGATTTCAACCGTTTCTCCGCTTTGGGACTCAATTATGTTGGCTGCGAGTACATATTTTGAACCTAATTTACTAATCTTTCCGTTGATCACTAAAGGAACATTTTCGCGTTGTGCGATTTCTATTGCCACGGGTTGCGTTAATTCCTGATTCGCCGAATACTTCATTCTTTTAAGAGCATTGTTAATGCGATAAGAAGGTAACAGCTTAATATTTAGTGATTGTCTGAGGGATATTCGCAGGGCTTCGGTCAATGTATTCTGAAAAACTTCCTCTCCGGTTTGATTCTCGAATTCACCGATTAAAACATATCCTTCATATAATTCGGAGGAAAGATGAGATGAAGAATAATACAACCTGTAAAAGAGAGTCAAAAGCAATAAAATAAAAATTAATATTGCGCTTCTTCGAAAGAGCTTATTTTTAACAAGAGAAGAAACTTCAAATTTTTTGGATGGCAGAAAAAGCGCTTCGTTATTTGAAAAATAATTCAATATTTCTTCGATTGAGCCAAATCGTTTATTCACATCCTTTTGAAGGGCTTTTTGTAAAATATCTACTAAAAAATCGGGAACGTTAAGTTGTTTAAGTTTTTCCAGATCGACGCTTTCGTTTAAGATTGACCAAAAAATATCCTGCCGGAATTCTCCCTTGAAGGGCGGTTCTCCGGTCAGCATTTCATACAATACTATGCCGTACGACCAAATATCTGTTCTCTGATCGACCTCCTCCCCCAATATTTGTTCCGGCGACATGTACAAAACGGTACCGACTCTTTTGGCAAATTCATTGTTTTGAAGAACGCTCCTCATTTTTGCAAGACCGAAATCCAGTATTTTAACCACCCCGTCTGATGTAATCATGATATTTTCCGGCTTAATATCCCGATGAATTATTCCGTTGGTATGTGCAAATGCCAATCCGTCGGCAATCTGGCGGGCAATATCAATAACTCTATTTATTCCGAGTGATTTTCGATGGATGATACCCGTTTTTCCGGATTCAGACAAAATTTTACGCAACGTTTTGCCTCTGTAATAAGCCATAGAAATATATAGCAGACTGTCCTTCGATGTTTTTAATTGAGGTTTTGTTTTTGAAATTTCAAATATGGTGCAGATGTTGGTATGATCTAAAGATGACGCGGCGCGGGCTTCACGAATAAAGAGCTCTCTGGCTTCAGGAAGGTGCCTGAGTTCAGCCGTCAGAAATTTTAATGCCACTTCCCTCTTGAGCTTAATGTCGCGAGCTTTGTAAACCTCGCTCATCCCGCCTTCACCTATTTTCGCAATAATTTTGTACTGGGCGACAATCTGACCGATCATCAATACTCCAAATCAATATGAATTCATTAAGGTCAAAGGGACCGAAATGTTAAGTTGCCTATGAAAGCTCTTCTGAAACAGAAACAATACGATAGTCCGTAAAGTTTTATCTTTCCCTGATATTATTCTGAAAAAGTCGAATTGATTTAAGTATTAGTTGGCAGCAGTTTATCCCAATAACAATTTAGCTATTGACTAAGATAAGCGGTTCTTCCATGAGAGTGTGATTTTATAGTTTGAAAGTTTTTGTTTCTAAATTCACGGCAGTCTGCTTTACCGAATGTTGTCCAAAATGAATAATGGTACGAATATCTTCAGAGCTTACTCTGAATTTGATTGATAGTTTATCGCCGTTATTCCGGATTAATGAGTTTAATGGGTCGCAGTCTTCATTATGGGTACAATTTTTGATTAAAATAAATTCCCCTTTTTTATTTTGACGGTACACAGATAAATCGGAAAACTAAGTTTATTCACCTTTAATTCATTTAACTTTAGTCACTTAAATTTAATATACATTTAGTACATTCCCAAATCAACAAAAGTTCTTTTTACTATTCGGAATGAAGGTATTCGTGTACATTTTGACGATCATCTTGCTTCGATTTTGAACGATAATGACTAACGCCATAATAATGCCGTGCTTAGCGTTCTCAAAATTATTGCTATTTTCATGCAGCCGAAATTTAAACAAAATAATGGGATGGTTGCGTCCATCCCATTGAAATTAACTGAAGATTAACAGTAATCGTAATTAATGGTTTCGATTTCTTCTTTATTTCGGAGAGTGATCGGAGAGTAATTCTTTAATACCGCCCAAAGAACTCAAAACGCCCGTTGCTTCGATGGGCAGATAGACCACTTTATTTTCTTTTCCGCTGACCATTTCTTTCAATGTTTCAATGTATTTAATGGCGACCAAATATTGTGTGGGATTGCCCTGACTTTCTTTGATCGATTTTGTAATGAGTTCGATCGCTTTCGCTTCGGCTTGGGCGATTTGTATCTTTGCCTCGGCTTCACCCTGCGCGCGTAATATCTTAGCCTGTTTTTCGCCGTTTGCTCTCTGAATTTGGGATTCCCGAACGCCTTCCGCTTCCAAAATACGCGAACGTTTTTCGCCTTCAGCCTGCAAAATAATCGCACGACGATCCCGTTCGGCGCGCATTTGTTTTTCCATGGCTTCTTTGATATCCTTTGGCGGCGTAATATCCTGCAATTCCACCCTGTTCACTTTAACGCCCCATTTGTCCGTGGCTTCATCCAAAATGGCGCGCAATTTCTGATTAATCGTATCGCGCGAAGCCAACGTCTCGTCAAGGTCCAATTCGCCGATCACGTTACGCAGCGTGGTTTGTGTGAGCTTTTCGATGGCGTCCGGTAAGTTCACAATTTCATAGACCGCCTTTCGCGGATCGGTTATCTGAAAATACAACAGCGCATTAATTTCGATCACTACATTATCCTTGGTAATAACATGCTGGCGCGGAAAATCATAAACCGTTTCGCGTAAGTCGATACGATTGATCGATTTGTGAACGATAATCTGATCGCCGGAAGTTGTGACTTTTACGTATTTCCATTCGATTCTGCGTGGCGTTTCCAGAATGGGCCAGATAATGTGGATACCGCTGCCTAAAATGCGATGAAATTTTCCGAGACGTTCGATAACCATCACCTGCGCCTGCTGAATGATCACCAGTCCTTTAACGGCAAAAACAATCACAAACAGGGCAATCGCAATCATTATTCCTGTAACTTCTGTCATGATTTTTCCTCCTTTGAGTAAGGTTCAACGATCAATTTAACGCCGTCTATGGCAACGACTTTTACAAGTTCCCCTTTGGCAATTTTTTCGGATTTCTCCGAAATTGCTTTCCAGTCTTCTCCGCCGACTTTCACCCTGCCCTTATTGTTTAAAGCGTCGATTTCTTCAATCACCACCGCTTTTTGACCTATTAAGGCATCGACATTGGTGGGAATCTGCTCGTCAGAGGGAAAAATGTACTTTAAATACAAAGGGCGAACTGTTAAAAATAGGATCAAAGTTCCCAAACTAAAAACCAATAATTGCCATAAAAACTGCAAATGAAAATAGGCGGGAATGGCGGCTAACAAACACCCGCCGCCGAATGTCGCAAGAAAAAAGCCGGGCGTGAATATCTCGGCAATGAAAAAAACGATACCGATAATTATCCAGAGATGCCACAATTCCATGATCCCTCCGTAATTTGTTTATGGTACTCGATATTCTATTAACATTGAAATCCTTGCTTTTTTTGGCAGACTTTGTTAAGCGTTAAGGGTGTAAGGGTTACTCGTCACTTGTTACTTTGTTACTTTGTCACTTTGTCACTTTGCTTTATTTTCTTTGAATTGTTCGTTAAAGGGAGAAATCCGCTCCGTCCTTTCGATTCAGCCGTTTTTTTCTTATACCTACAAACAACGGAGGGCATTATTCAAAAGTCCGTGTCAGAACATTAATAGGATTGAACTTTTTTAAACCGAAGTTATGTCTGATTTACACGGATTCTCCATTATTAATTTTCCGAATCAATAATGATTGCCGAAAAACGGTGCGGAAAAAAATCAGCCGATGCGAAAGGTGGATTTTATTTTTGTCAGATCCAAAACCGGGGTCGCGCCTTTTTGCGAGGCAACATACGCGCCGACAGCATTGGCAAATTTTAGCAAACGAGAGCCGGAATAGCGTTCAAAAAAGCCGTGCAGAAACGCCGCTAAAAACGCGTCGCCCGCGCCCACGGAGTCAGCCACCCGCACTTTGAAACCCGGATGTTCAAACCATTCTCCGTTCAAAATTAAAGCCGAGCCCTTTTCTCCCTTTGTCAGGCAGACTGCGGAGCAGTTAAATTCTTCCGCAATCATCTTAAGCGTACTTTTTTCATCGTTTTCGGGAAGCTTGAACAGGCGACAAATTGTAACTAATTCTTCATCGTTTAATTTGACCATGTCCGCCTTTAGTAGGGATTGCCTGATTGTATTTTTATCGTAAAACGGGGGGCGAAGATTGACGTCAAATACTTTGAATGCCGGGGAATTCAAAACTTCATTAATGGTTTGCCTGCTTTCCGGAGAGCGCTGCGCCAGACTCCCGAAGATCACTGCATCGGCTTGTTCTGCCGCTTTCGACAGCGCAGGCGTCGCTGCAATATGATCCCAGGCGACCGGAAAAATAATTTCATAGCTTGCGCTGCCCTGCTCATTCAGAGAAACCTGAACAAATCCCGTTTCGAATTGCTCGTCCGTTTGGATTAAGTCGGTCGATAATCCCATCGTTTTCATTCTGCGCAGTATTTCTTTTCCGAGGCGATCGTTTCCGACGCGGCTGACAAACATGACTTGCCGACCCAACATATTCAAATGTGCGGAAACGTTAAAGGGCGCTCCGCCCAAAAATAATCCTTCGGGCAGAGCGTCCCATAAAACCTCGCCGATGCAAAGAAATTTAGCGGACATCAGGTTTCCGGAATTTCCTGAACAAACATTAATCTAATTCTTTCAGCAATTCACGTACAGCCGCCTCCAGTTGACGATCTTTGTGCAGCGCCGTGTCTCCGGGAAAATCTTTAACGATTATATCGGGAACGGCTCCGTGATTTTCCATGTTTTGCATATTACCGATAACATACCACCCGCGGAACGGAACGCGAAAACGGGAACCGTCGATCAGGCGAATACTGCCCGTGCTGATCACCAGCCCTCCCGTGGGCAGACCCACCACTTTTCCCCGTTTTAATGTTTTGATGGCGTGGGCGAATATTTCAGCGTTGGAAAACGAATATTCGTTACAAAGCACGATTATCGGTTTTGTCCAGGCATAAAGCGGTCGGCGTGTCTGCGGATACCCTTTTCCGCCGTCGCGGGGAACGGTAACCGCGTGATCTTTGATTTCCAGCATGTTCAGCAGGTAATCCGCAATCCAGCCCCCGCCGTTGTTTCGTACGTCGATGACCAGCCCGTCCTTGCCGTGACCTTCGGCATACAGCTCCATTTCAAACTGTTCCAGGCTCGGATTGCTCATGGCGCGAATATGAATGTAACCTAAGCGGTTGTTAGAGAGTTTATGCGTCAGATTGCGTTTTTCTTCCCGCCAGCGGTCATATTCGAGATCCATAAACTTTCTGTAGTTTACGGGGCGAACGACCACGCGACGTAAAATTTTTTGTCCGCCGGAATTGGTCAGAACCCGCAGCACCACGGATTTACCGACCTGATTTTCCAATTGCGCGTAAAGATTGTTATTCATTCCCACAACGCGCCCGTTTATTTCGGTCAGAATATCTCCGGCGCGTAAAGGATTTTTAATTCTGCGGCAGGGTCCTTCGGGAATTACTTCCTTTATTTTGAGTCCTTCGCCTTGATAATCCGCGTCAAAACGCAATCCCAACATTCCGCTGACCACCTGCGCACTTTTCCCCGGTCCGTAAATTCCCAGATGCGACGCATTCAGCTCGCCTAACATCATGTTCACAATATCGTTAAAATCACGCGGACTCGGAGCATTGGCGGCGGCTTCTTTGTACTTTTCATAAATCGTCTTCCAGTTTGCGCCGTGAAATTCGGGATCGTAAAAACGTTCGTTAAGCGTGCGCCAGGCTTCGTTGAATTTTTGCCTTTGTTCGCGGAATTTCGCCACACGCAGATTGGCTTTAAATTTAATTGTTTTCGGTTCTTTGCCTTCGGGATTCACGGAAGCAAGCAATCCGTTCTTTTTAATAAAATAAATGCGTTTGTTCTTTTTGTGCCAGATCAAATGTGAGGGTTGGGTTCCGCCTTTGGTTAATGATTTTAAATCCTTGCCGTTCCATTTAACTTTCCAGAGATCGCTCTTTCC
>JAADIP010000235.1:62868-64544 GCA_013151275.1 Calditrichota bacterium
CTGCCGGGCAAAGAAGTTACCCGTAAAAGATGTTTGTACAAATTGGCGGGATCATCGATTTTCACTTCCGGCGTCTTGGTTGCGTCTTTTTTCTTTTTGTCGGAAAAAAGCTCTTCCCACTCTTCGTATGTGCGTTGTTGATCTTCTTTCCGCAAAAAAACCATCCAGACGTCGGTATTATTGGCAATTCGTCGCGAAACAAACGCCAGACGCCGCCCGTCCGCTGACCATCGGGGCGAGGTATCATTATCCGGATGTTGAGAAATATTGTACCGTTTGCCGCTTTCGATATTCTGAATAAATATGTCGGAATTAAATTCATTATCTTCCACGGAATAGGCAAGCCATTTTCCGTCGGGCGACCAGGCATATTCGGGAGTTGACCAGCCGCTTAATACCTTCTTTTCTTCCCCGGTTTTCATTTCGCGGATAATCAGATCGCCTTTTCCGCGAATAAAGGCTAATTTTTTACCGTCGGGCGAAAATTGCGGATCATATTCGTCTTCCTGAGAATCGGTCAGGCGTTTGATTTTAAAGCGGGTAGCTCTGCTCAATTTTTTATGCTCCGGATCGCCGCTTGTAATAATGTAAATGTTTTTATTTCCCGCCCGATCCGAAACGAACGCCAGGCTGTCGCCTTTGGGATGCCAGGCGATATCGTTATCCCGCCACGGCGATTTCGTAATCTGATTTAAGAACCTGCCTTTTTCGTTAATGACAAAAATTTCTCCGCGGATAACAAAAGCGACTTCTTTTCCGTCCGGACTTACCTCCATTTCCGTGGCTTTTCCGCCGTAATTTTGATAAGCGTAGGGATTATTCACAAAATCAACTGGTAATTCGATTTTGATCTTTTCGGCGTTATTACTTTTGGTGTCAAAACTGTAGATATCAAACCCGCGCTCAAAAGTGATTAGTTTGCCGTTAGCGGAAATTTCCGGGTAGCGAATGCCGTCCTCTTTGAAAAAAGTGAGCTGCGTTTTTTGAGTTCCGTCCGAATTCATTTGGTAGAGATTCATCGTACCGTCCGCTTCGCTGGCAAAATAGACGGTTTTACTATCGGGCGCCCAGATCGGATATAAATCGTTGCCGTCAAAATCGGTTAATTGTCTGTATTCTTTTTTTCTGAAATCGTAAATAAAAATATCGGTGTTGCTGCTGCCGCGGTATCCTTTACGAAAAACATCGACGCGCCCGCGCACAAAAAGCAGATAGCGTCCGTCGGGCGAAATTCTGCCCTGCTGAGCGTATTCCGGGATCAGTTCGTAGGGAGTGCCTCCGGTCGCGGGAACGACGTAGGTCAACGGATTGCGATGATAATAGAAATTTCTTTTGGAAGAAAAGATGATCTTCCGTCCGTTTTCAATCCATTGCCCCATGACATCGGGATTGGAAAAAAAGGTCAGCCGCTGCAGAGAACCGCCGTTCAGCGGCAGCACAAAGATATCATCGTTACCGTAACGATTGGATGAAAAGGCGAGTTTTTGACCGTCCGGCGACCACCTGGGCATGTAATCATAAGCGGGATTTCCGGTAAGACGCTGCGCGGCGCCTCCCGTTGCCGGCATTATCCAGATATCGCCCTGAAAAGAGAAGGCGATTTTCGAGGCATCGGGTGAAGGCGCGGGAGTCCGGGGAAATATTAATACATTATTTGAGAACAGAAAATTGGCGAT
>JAADIP010000170.1 GCA_013151275.1 Calditrichota bacterium
AAAATTAAGTTCAAAAAATAATCGTATGTCGGCTCTGAAGATGTTCTGTAATTGTCATTTCGATCAGCGAAGCGGCGAGATATCTTTTATTTTTGTCGGAGTTAAAATATTTCTCTACATTCGAAATGACAGAACAAAACTTTTAAGGTAAACTCTAAAATTAAACGAAAACAGTTTTTCTTATTTAAACACTATAAACCAAAAAACCTCGGCGTCCTCTGCGACTCTGCGGTAAAAAAACTACAAGCGATCGGAGAATAAATTGAACTTAAAATTAGAATGTTTCCTTCCTGAAAAGGTCTGTAATTGTCATTTCGAGCAGCGAAGCGGCGAGAAATCTTTTGCTTTTGTCAGATTCCTAAGATTTCTCTCTACGTTCGAAATGACAGAAAACGGTTTTTAGAGCTGACAAAACAATTCAAATCCGCAAAAGTCAGGTTGAAATTGTGGTGTTTCTCCGTTACTTTGAAAATTGCTAAAATAGAATTTTCAGTCTTTCATCAAATCAATTTAAAGGCGTAAGTCAATGAAATTAAAAAATCTTGAAAAAATCAAAAAAAATGAGTTATTTCCGTTTAATACGTCAGAGAGACAAACCGAACATACCGTCGGGGAATAACAATGAGAGTATTATTAAAAAAAACCAAAGAATTGGAAGCGCAAATCGATGAATATCTGGATTGCGTGATTCGCGGCGCTTTGCTGCTTAAACAGGGAGTAAAGTACTACCTGGAAGGAATCACGGACGAATTTGAAAATCGATTACAGGATTTAACGCATATAGAAAGCCGCGGCGACGAGCTTCGTCGAATGATCGAGAGCAAATTATACGAACACACGTTAATCCCCGAATCACGCGGCGACGTTTTAGGATTATTGGAAAGCACCGACACCGTTCTGAATACGATGAACGAAACGCTTTTGCAATTTTCCGTGGAATTCCCGGAAATTTTACCCGACGTTCGTAAATTTTACAGGGAATTAACCGAAGCGTCCGCCAATTCGGTTGAAGCTCTGGTCATGGCGATGCGCGCCTATTTCAGAGACATCAACGCAGTCAGAGACCACATCACCAAAGTGCAGTTTTTTGAAAAAGAATCGGATAAAATTGCCCTTAAAATAAAACGCACCATTTTCAGCTCCGATTTACCCCTGAGTCAAAAAATGCATCTTCGCGATTTTGTGCATCACATCGAAAACATTGCCGATGAAGCCGAAGATGTTTGCGACCGGTTAACCATCGCCACGATTAAACGATACTTATAGCCGGAGCCTGGGAATTTTATGATCTGGTTTTTCTTACTCAGCGGATTATTTTTGGGATGGTCGTTGGGCGCCAACGACGCCGCCAATGTTTTCGGAACCGCGGTCGGTTCGCGAATGGTGCGCTTTAAAGTTGCGGCGGTGATTGCCGGAGTATTTGTCGTTTTGGGAGCTGTGTTCAGCGGAGCCGGAGCCACCGACACGCTCGGACAATTGGGCGCCGTTAACGCGATTGCCGGTTCGTTTACCGTGGCGCTGGCGGCGGGAGCTACGGTTGCCTGGATGACTAAACTAAAACTGCCGGTTTCCACCTCGCAGGCTATTGTCGGCGCGATTATCGGCTGGAACTTTTTCACCAATTCCCCCACCGACCTGAATTCTTTAAGCAAAATCGTTTCTTCGTGGGCGGCTTCGCCTATTCTTGCGGCTCTGTTTTCCTTTCTCCTTTTTAAACTTTTCAGATTTATTTTGGGTAAATCGCAAATTCATATTCTTGAACTGGATGTTTATACCCGTACCGGACTGATTGTGGTCGGAGCCTTCGGAGCTTACAGTCTGGGCGCTAACAACATCGCAAACGTGATGGGTGTCTTTGTTCCGGCTTCTCCTTTTAAAGATTTGCATTTTTCCGGATTTTTTCATTTTACAGGAACCCAACAACTCTTTCTTTTGGGAGGGCTGGCGATTGCCGTGGGGATTTACACCTATTCTTACCGCGTAATGACCACAGTCGGCAACGAAATTTTTAAACTGACCCCCATAATGGCTTTAATTGTGGTTTTATCCGAATCGCTTGTTTTATTTTTCTTTGCTTCCAAAACTCTGGAGCAATGGCTAATTTCCCACGGTCTTCCCGCTTTTCCCCTGGTACCCATTTCCAGCTCTCAGGCAATAATCGGCGCGGTTATCGGAATCGGAATAGCCAAAGGCGGAAAGGGAATTAACTTTAATATCTTGGGCAAAATTACCCTCGGGTGGATCACCACGCCCATTGCCGCCGGTGTGCTCTCGTTTGTCGCTCTGTTTTTCATGCAAAATGTTTTTGAGCAGCAGGTTGTGCGGTTTGAGCGTTCCGAAAATTCTTCAAAAATACTTAAGATGAACCGTCAAGAACGTGTCTCGCCGGAAAACCGGTTATTCTTAAAGGATTCCGAAAGCCAAAATCCGCAGAACGCGCCCGAACGCTTAATAATTTCTAATTACGTTCGCCGGTTGCAATTTTACCTTACAGCTAATGGGGAAAGCGAAATCCCTGTGCCGGACGGCTTACTCATTTCCGGGTTCAAATTAAATCCCGCCGAAAATCAAAACGGACAGGCGCGGCTGTTTTCCGGCGATAGCGATGTTTTAAAGCACAAGACTTTCCGCGATCCGGCAGCACGAATCACGGTTTCAGAGATTAATTTGTTTGCTAAAAATACAGCTTCTTTTTAATTTGCGTTATTGGGATGAAAAAGGAGTAACAAAGATGGAGATTATCGACTTAAGAAGCGACACGCTCACTCAACCCGACGAGGGAATGCGTCAGGCAATGGCTGCTGCAGAGGTGGGAGACGACGTTTTCGGCGAAGATCCGACCGTGAATTTATTACAGAAAAAGATAGCCGAGTTGACCGGCAAAGACGCGGCGTTGTTTGTGTGCAGCGGAACAATGGCAAATCAGATTTCCATTAATGCGCACACCCAACCCGGAGACGAAGTGATTTGCGAAGAACGCGCCCACATTTTCAATTACGAAGCCGGAGCGCCGGCGATGCTGTCGGGAGTGCAGGTTCGTCCCCTGCCCGGCAAATACGGGGTTCTTGACGTAACCGAAACAGAAGAAGCCATCCGTCCGTCTAACCATCATTTTCCGCAAACCCGACTCATCGCTCTCGAAAACACGCACAATCGTTGGGGCGGCACAATTTACCCGCTCGACGAAATTAAAAAAATGCGTAAATTAGCCAAAAAGAACGATTTGAAAATGCATCTTGACGGCGCCCGTTTGTGGAACGCCTCCGTAGCCACCGGAATTTCTCTGAAAGAATTCGCCAAACATTTCGATTCGGTCTCGCTTTGCTTTTCCAAAGGACTGGGAGCTCCGATCGGCTCAGTTGTTGCGGGCGACGAAGAATTTATCGATCGGGCGCATTACTATCGCAAGGCTTACGGGGGAGGCATGCGTCAGGCGGGAATTTTGGCGGCGGCTGCCCTTTACGCCATCGAAAACAATTTTGAAAGAATGGCGGAAGATCACCGACGCGCCCGCGTTTTAGCCGAAGCCATTAACGAAATGCCCGGTTTTGTGGTCAATCTTTTGACCGTTCAGACCAACATTGTTATTATCGACACCAGCTTAACGGGACATCCGGCGCCCGAAATCGCGGACAAACTACTGGAACTCGGGGTTCGCGTTCTCGCTTTTGCTCAGACCCGAATCCGCATGGTGACGCATTTGCATATTACGGATAAAGACATCGATCGCACAATAGAGGCTTTTAAAAAAACGAGTCATTCCATTAATTGAAATGATTTTATGAACATTATCATCGTTGGCGGCGGAACCATCGGTTTCGCGCTGGCTAAAAAACTGACTTATGAAAAACACGACATCACATTAATTGAGAATAGTCCGGAGCGCTACAACTTTCTTATCCAGCAGCTCGATGCCAGTGTGGTGCTGGGAAGCGGCACAAGTCCTTCCGTTTTGGAAGAAGCCGGAATCCGAAATGCGGACATGATGGTGGCGATCACCAATGTGGATGAGGTCAATCTTTTGGCTTCTATCGCGGCGAAAAAGTACGGCGTTCAAAAAACGGTAGCGCGGGTTAAAAACCGTGAATTCCTCAGCACTCAATCGCCCATAAACGCCCAGGCGTTCAAAATAGATCTGTTGATCCATCCGGAATCGATTGTTGCGCAGGGAACGATTAAACTTCTTAAACAGAGCGCAGCCAGCGATATTATTGAATTTGCGCACGGTCGCATCATCTTAATCGGCATTCATCTGGATAAGACGTCGCCCATTTTAAAAATACCTTTAAAGCATCTCGCCGCCCAATACGATGATTTTCCCTTTCGCATTGTCGCCATCCAGCGCAAAGAGTTCACCAAAATCCCGCGCGGCGACGATATCCTCATGCCCAACGACCGCATTTTTGTCGTAATGTCGCGCGAAGACACACCCCGATTTATTGAAATTACCGGCAAACACAACACGCCGCTCGACAGAATAATGATTCTTGGCGGAGGACAAACGGGATTTTTAATCGCCAAGGCGTTGGAAAAAGAACATAATGTTAAAATCGTGGAATCGAACATTGACAAATCGCATGCCCTTGCCGAAAAGCTCAAACGTGCTCTCATAGTCAAAGGCGACGGACGCGACATCAATTTGCTGGCGCTCGAAGGCATAATAGAAATGGACGCCTTTCTCGCCATGACCGGAGACGACGAAACCAACATTATTTCCTGCCTTTTGGCTAAACATTTGCAGGTGCCGCGAATAATCTGTCTGATCAATAAACCCGATTACTCCCCCATTATTCCCACTATCGGCATCGATGCCTTTATTTCCAAACAGGCTCTGCTGGTAACCGGTATTTTAAAGTTTATTCGCAGAGGCAATGTAATCAGCGTCGCCTCAATTCCCGGAGTGGAAGCCGAAGCCATCGAATTGGTCGCCAATAAAAATTCCAGGATTCTCAAAAAGCCGCTCGCCAAACTCAATTTTCCTCCAAACGCCATTATCGGCGCAGTAATGAGAGGCGAGCAGGTGTTTATCCCGACCGGAAATCTCCAATTACAGGAAGGCGATAAAGCCGTGCTTTTTTGCCTGCCGGGCGCTATTCGAAAAGTTGAATCTTTGTTTAAATAAAGACCGTTATGATCCATTATCGAAGCGTAATTCATATCCTGAGCACTTTGCTGATTTTTTTAGCCGTTGTGCTTATTGTCCCGGCTTTAATTGCCCTCCATTTCAACGAAGGCGATTTCATCGCTTTTGTGATTACCATCGGATGCAGTTTAACCGTCGGTCTTTTTGTCTTTTTACTCACTCGCGGACCGCTTAATCTGGAAATTAAAGACGGCTACCTTGTGGTAACTTTCAGTTGGCTGCTTTATTCGTTGTTCGGCGCACTGCCCTTCTATTTAAGCGGATTTATTCCTTTTTACACGGACGCTTTTTTCGAAACCATGTCCGGCTTTACCACCACAGGCGCGTCCATTTTAACAAACATCGAGGCTCTTCCGCACGGATTATTATTCTGGCGCTCCTTAACCCACTGGATCGGCGGAATGGGAATAATTTTGCTTTCTCTCGCCATTTTGCCTTTGCTGGGCATCGGCGGAATGCAGCTATTTAAAGCCGAAGTGCCGGGACCAACGCCCGATCGGTTAACTCCGAGAATAAAACACACAGCCGAACTTTTGTGGGGCGTTTACCTGATAATAAGCGTAATAGAAGCCATATCCCTTAAACTCGCCGGAATGAACTGGTTTGACGCCTGGTGTCATACTTTCGGAACAATGGCGACCGGGGGATTTTCGACCAAAAACGCCAGCGTGGGAGCCTTTAACAGCGCCTACATCGATTATATCATTATCTTTTTTATGATTATCGCGGGAACCAATTTTTCGCTGCACTACCGGGCAATAAGAGGCAATTTAAAAGTTTACCTAAAAGATAAAGAAACGATTGTTTTTCTTTTTATCATCATTACGGCAACCGTGATGATTACCGTCGATATCATTTCCGTTTTGCATCTGAATATCGAATACTCCTTCCGTCACGTTTTGTTTCAGGTTGTTTCTATTTTAACCACCACGGGATTCGGCACGGCGGATTACGAACAGTGGCCCATTTTGTCTAAAATTGTGTTGTTATTATTGATGTATCTGGGCGGATGCGCCGGTTCGACGGGCGGCGGAATGAAAATTATCCGATCGATTGTGCTCTTTAAATTCGCCATAAATCAGGTTAAACAACTCCTGCATCCGAACGCCATTTTTGTGGTTCGCGTCGGTAACCGCACCATTCCCAACGACATTGTTACCAATATCGCCGGATTTACGCTTCTTTACATCTTTCTTTCGATCTTTGGAGTTCTTTTTATGAGCGGAGTGGGATTAGACTGGGAGACGTCCATCGGAAGCGTTGCCGCCACAATAAACAATATCGGTCCAGGATTGGGATCGGTGGGCCCGACCGAAAATTACGCGCATCTCCCGGTTCTGGGAAAATGGTTTTCATCGTTTTTGATGTTAACCGGACGACTGGAAGTTTACACCGTGCTTGTTTTGTTTGTTCCGCTTTTCTGGCGAAAGTAAAAAGCTAATCGGTTTTATTTTTCAAAGGAGCTTCCAACAGGACATAACTGTGCCAGAGCGATCCTTTTTTTATCTGCTTTTCCTTAATTACCCTGCTGAACCGAATTACCTGCTCCAGACTGTCAGGTTTCAATTCTCCGAATTGTTTCGCCATCTCCTGCGCCAGCAGAACCTGAGCGTTCATAATCGCCCGATTCCTTGCCATCTCCGGTCTCTTTGACGAAGCCTCTCCGACAGAGTAAACAAAATCGTCCCGTTGCGGAGGATTACGAAACCATTCGGGACCCGCTCCTTCTTTTACCTCCGGGACAACAGCCGCGGAATCCGTGACTTCTCCCCGATCGGTTTGAATGGTCGCGCCCTGATCCGGTTCCTTCTCTTTTTTACAACCGAAAAATGCAAACAAAAGAATTGCAATAAAAAATAACTTTTTAAAATAGCCCGTCATTTTATTCTGATCTCTGTGGTTTTAGTCTTTAAACAGCCGGTCTCTCTCTTTATTCCATTGTACCCAGTCCGAATTTGAATCTTCCTGCTGATCAAAGGTCGATTTTTTGTAAGAGACTCCCTGCATTTGCTTAAATGCCTCAAGGTCTTTTTTCACCATGTCTTCGAACGCCTGTTGGTCTTTTTTCAGAAATTGTTCGAATTCATCCATGTCCTTTTGTTTGAATTCCTTAAAAGCCTTTTCCTGTTGTTTTTTGTACTCCTCAAAATCCATAACAAGAATCAGCTCCTCGCCGGCGCCCAGTGTGATGGACGAGTCAGCCAAAGCGCTGCGATCTTTTTTATAAGGCGTAATTTCCAATTCGCCTTCGTAACAACGGTAAGAAGTCTGGTTGGAGTCGCTTTCCAATCGATAAACGGTGCCGCGAACCGCGCAGACCGAAGTGGGAGTTTTTATTGTAATTTTGCTGAGCCCTTTCAGAAACAGGCTGACCCATGCCCGCCCGCGGCTCATTTCCACCTGTTCATTACCCATTTGATCGCGCGTTACCTGAACAATGGAATTTTCGCCGATACGCATTACTTTTTTATTTGAAAAAGTGATTTCGCAGCGTGATTGTTTTCCTGTTTTAATCCGATCTTTATCGCGCACCGGCATATAGTACTTAACGGGATTCCATTGCA